>NZ_SUTM01000031.1 GCF_015062935.1 Methanobrevibacter sp.
GTAGCATCTGCCAGGATCAAACAGAATTGAACACATAACAGACATAATATAATAAGTATTATGAAGTACGCTAAAAATATAGACGAGTATACACTAAATTTGAAACAAATTAATTTGTAACTAATTCACCACATCTACAAAACCAACATCATACTTGAGAAAATTCAAGTACTCACTAAAGTATAGCTACATGTGGAAAAGCAGTCATCATTGTCATAATTGTTAATACAATAAAACTTAGACCAACGCCATAAAACATATAGCACATCTATTAGACAGACAAATTTTAGTAACAAATTCAATTAAAAAATATTGCAATAACTATTAAATTATTAAAATATTTTATTAAAATATTTATTAAATGATATTACACTATAAAATTACGTTAATTTTTAAATAAATAAATCATAATAAAAACAGAAAATAAAATTTTAACACTGTTAAGAAATTCAAAATAAAAATTAATTGTTTGTTAAAATAATAAAATAAGAAACAATAGCCCGTATTCCTATATGAGCCATTGAGAAATTGAATAACTACTATATAAATGTAACTATTTAAAACCGATTAATCTAATTTTTTTCGAATAACTGAAATTATTCTAGTTAAACTTCTATGCATCTTAATTCCATATTGCTCGACAATTTCAAAACCGACATCATCAGCAAGAGGTTTTAAATCCACATAGTGAGGACTGGCCATGCAGAGATATGCGTCATCCATCATATTATCATATATTGAATTGAAGAATTCTTTAAAAATATCATTTCCTTCAATATCTCCAGTAGAAGTTGAAATTCCATAAGGCGGATCTGTAACTACTGCAGCAACTTTCTCATACATTTTCAGTTCACGGACATCTATATTGAAAGTCCTATAATCTGTTATCCCATAATAATCCAAATTTATTGAAGTTCCATTTTTCATTTTCCAGTAAACATCTGATCCTACAACTTTACATCCTATCAGCCCTGCTTCAATAAGGATTCCGCCGGTTCCGCAAAACGGATCAAGCAATAGCTGACCTTCTGTAACTCGGGACAGGTTTACCATGCACCTTGCCAGTTTCGGACTCATTGAACCAGGATAGAAAAATGGTCTTTTGTGAGGTTTGCTGTCCTGAAAATGTTTTTTATTTAATTTAATCTTTTCAATGGCTATGTAAACATCATTTTCAAATGCCACCAGACGAACCAATGAATTGGGATTTCTTAATTTAACTTTAATATCACTATAATTTTCCAAAATCAGAGATCCCGCCTTTCTTTCTGTTGCAACAGTGTCAATTTGAGAATTGAATCTTTTTACACGCACTGCAAAACTTTCACTGATATAACTTGACCAGTCAATTGCTGAGATATCATCATTTAATGAGTCAACAGATGACTTTTTTATTATTTCATGAACTTCATGAGTATAACCAAGTCTTTTTGTTAAAATTGCATAATACTCATCAATTTTATCCGGAGAAATATTTTCCAGTACAACTAATCCTTCAGTTACTGGATTTACATCAGCTTCAATATTTTCACATTCCATTACAGCTCGAAGTTCAGCCTGAGGCAACAGTGGATGTTCCTGAGATTGTATACATAGTAATTCCATTAAAATACACCTAAAAAAATTAAAAAAAAATTATTTTTTGAACTTGTCAAAATGTCTTCTTATTACAGTTTCACTGGAATCCTCTTTTTCATCTACCTGAGGAGATTCTTTTTGAGGAGTTTCTTCCACTTCTTCATCATAATAAGTTTGAGGTCCATAATCATGATAGTATTCATCACTTCTTTGTGAATAATTGTCCCTTACTTCATCATAATAAGTTTGAGGTTCAGGGTCATGATAGTATTCATCACTTCTTTGTGAATAATTGTCATTTACTTCCTCATAATAGCCTTCATTTGAAAAATTTCTTGGGGAGTTATCATATTGAACATTATACTCATTGGAATTGTCCGCAACCCTATTCATTGTCCTTTCAAAATCTTCATCGTAGGGTTCATATTCATATTTTTTGGAAGGAGGTTCCTGAAAGCTGAACTCTTCCGGATAATATTCATATTCCCTACGGGGATAACTTTTTCTTTCACGGGTTATTGGAGTAATCGGTTCATACTCATCATAATACATTTCATCTTCAACGAAATCATTTTGAGGAATGTTCGCAGAAGAATATCTCCTATTTTCAGGACCCCTGTTGATGAAATTCCTAGGAGGTTCCTGGAAGTTTCTATAACCCATCATATTGGAAAAGATTATTTCCTCCACCTTTGACGGACTGGAAATATTTTCAAGTGTCAACTGATTATTGTCATAAGCGCTGAATGCGGAAACTGTACCTACATTAAACATTTTTGCAAGAAAGCTTTGAGAAGAGTTTACATCCTGAATGGTTGTATAAGGCATGTAATTTTTCTTTGTAGACAATATTCCAGATTTAATTATGATTCTTGTATCTGTCAATGTATACTCAATTGAGTACCATCTGAGAAGTTGCATGATAATATATAAAATGACCACCAGTATAACAACAAAAAATGCTATTGCAGCATATCTTGTTAACGGAAGTCTGATATGTGAAATTAGATAAACTTGCATTTCACCGATAAACTGAATTATCATAGGTGAAACAAAAAAAACAATGGCTAATAAAACAACGCCATAAATAGCTTTTTTACAACCTAAAAACATATTAGGCTTTGTTTTATAAAGAACTCTTTCATTAGCTCTTTCATCATTTTTACTAAATAACATAATTATAATATTTTAACTTACTTTTAAATAAAGTTTTACTAAAAAAAAGTTTAAGAAATAAGCCTCAGCTCGCCCATCATTCATCACCAATCAGAGCTCATAGGGTTCATCATTGGCTTATTTTAAAAAATAAGAAGAATTAAATTTAACCGAACATTACACCTGCTTCGGTGTTGTATAATTCTTCTTCATTAGTTTTACTCATGACTTTTTCGACTGCGTCCATAAAGTCATCTACTGTAATTTTGTCACGTTTGTCACGAATGGCAAACATACCTGCTTCAGTACATACTGCTTTTAAATCCGCACCTGAAAGGCCGTCGGTCAAGTCTGCAAGCAAGTCAATATCTGCTGCTTCTTCAAATGACATGTTTTTGGTGTGGATTTTAAGAATTTCCTTTCTTCCGTCAATGTTTGGAAGAGGAACTTCAATGAATCTGTCAAAACGTCCAGGACGTAACAGTGCAGGATCCAAAATATCAGGCCTGTTTGTAGCTCCGATAATTCCGATATCTCCTCTTGATTCAAATCCGTCAAGTTCTGCAAGCAGTTGCATTAAAGTTCTTTGAACTTCCCTGTCACCGCTGGTGGAACTTTTAAGTCTTTTAGCAGCTACTGCATCAAGCTCATCAATGAAAATAATTGCAGGTGCCTTTTCCTTAGCAAGTTCGAATACTTCACGAACAAGTCTTGCACCTTCACCAATGTACTTTTTGACAAACTCTGAAGCTACGATTTTAATGAATGTAGCGTTGGTTTCATTTGCAACAGCTTTTGCAAGTAAAGTTTTACCGGTTCCAGGAGGTCCGTATAACAGAATACCTTTAGGAGGTTCGATACCTACTTTCTCGAATAATTCCGGTTCAGTCAATGGAAGCTCAACAGTTTCCTTAACTTCCACGATTTGCTCTTCTAAACCACCGATTTTATCATAAGTAATATCAGGTTTTGTTTCTATTTCCATTCCAGAAACATTGGCATCTTTTTCTGAAGGCAGTACTTCAACTATACCGAAAGTCTGTTGGTTGAGTGCAACCCTTGAACCTGGTACTAATAATTTTTCATCTAAGAATTTTGAGTAATTAACAAGAAAACTAGGTCCGGTGCTACTTTTAACAGTCATTCTATTATCATCTAACACTTCAGTAATTGTTGCTAATACTAAAGGAGGAGACCTGAACCTATCTACTTCTGAACGTAAAGATTTGGTTTCTCTTTCTAATCTAATTTTTTCATTTTCTATTAGGACTTTATCCTTTTCTAATTTCCTAACTTTCCACATTAAGTTACTTTTAGCTTTGGATTTTTCTTCCCTTAAAGAATCTATTTCTTCTTGTAGAGATTCTACTTTTTCAATCAATTGTTCTTTTGAAGAATTTTCCAAATCATCAAAATCATCCATGTGAATCATCTCCAGTTAGTTATAAATTTATACATCATGTTACTTTAATAACAATTTGTAATTTTAAAGTATTTAAAGGTATTCATTTTAGAACATACTAACAAATATTAATAAGTTAAATCATATAATATAATTAAAAAAAAATATAGGAAACTGATTAAAATGGAATGTGAAATTTGCGGTAAACCAGTACCTGAACATAATCCAATAAGAGCTAAAATTGAAGGATCAGTTATGATTGTATGTAAAGAGTGTTCCAAACTTGGAAAAATCCAAAAGGCACCTCCTAAACCAAAATACGTACAACAAAAAAACAAACGTCAACCAAATAAACCTAAAAGAAATTATTCAAGAAATGATGAACCTTCTGAAGAACTGATTGAAGATTTCGACATGACCATCAGAAAGGCCAGGGAATCTAAAAATTGGTCCCGTGAAGATTTAGGTAAAAAAATAAATGAAAGAGTTTCAGTCATAACAAGAATTGAAACCGGAAAAATGACACCGGATACAAAACTCACTAAAAAATTCGAAAAGGCATTGAATATTAAATTGCTTGAAAAAGTAGAAAATGTTGATTTGAATCAGTTCATAAACAGTTCATCCGGCGAACGTACACTTGGAAATATAATGAAAATAAAAAGGAAATAGTTATTTTAAATAACTATTCAATTTTTCATTTTTGACATACCTGTCCTTGCCTTTTATTTTATAATCAATCATCCCTTCATTTATAGCCTTGCCGGAACGATATTCCTTAAAATATTCGGCTCCATCCAACTTATTTTTTAATTGAGAATAACCGTCATACTCATCACTTACAACAACTACGTGAGCAGGTGGATGAATATTTTTAATTTGCAGAATGCTTAAAGTAGTATCTTCCTTTACAAAAAAAGCGGTTGCAACATTTGATTTGGTTTTAAGTTTGGCATTGAGTATACCTTCCACCAGTGAATCTGCAAAATTAGAATCGATGACTCTAGGTTTTGTAACTAAATTTAAGTTAGCATGCCTTTCCATATCATTAATAGCACTGAGCAATTTTGAGTTATTTTCTCCTCTCACTAAAATTAAAGCCATAATATCACAATATAAAAAAAATTAAAGGTGAAAATCACCTTTCTTGGAATGATTTTAATAATCTACTTCTAAATACAACCAGCAGAATCAGAATAATACCTACAGCCGTTTGGATACTGCCTAAGATATTTAAAATGTTACCGTCAATAGGCAAGTCCCATGCAGGAGAAGATCTGTCTCCAGGCAATGCATTATAATAAACACCAACTGCTTTAGAACCCTGTTTTACGTTAATGTCCTTAGGTTCAACATGGTCAACACCCATTAAAAGACCGTTGTTAATACCTTTATTGATGGATCCTGCAATAGCAGATGCATCATAACCATATTTGGCTACTGACGCTTCAACAATCTCTTTTGTGGTTGAGGCCAATCCTGACTTATCACTACCATAAACCGATACACTTACCGCATTAGGGCTGACCGTCAATGCATTTCCTAAAGCTTCATATGCATAAACAGTTCTTAAATCTCCTTCACAAACAGGACATTTATCATAACCTTCAGATGCAGGATAACCGACACTCCATCCGCAGTCTTCACAGACTTTGGAGTATTCCTCATCCATAGGATAACCTGATTCATTCATATCTTTAGGAGTGAACATGTCACCGGTTGATATTCCGGAAACGAGGTTTACACCACCCCCACCGTATTTTTCTCCAGAGTCATTAGCTACTTCTCCCATAGCTTCTGAAAGAATAGTGGTTGCAGGATAACCGTCCCTAATCATTTTACCAATGTTCATTGCAGTTTCTTTTCTAACTGTATCTGCAGTACCATACATTGGGTTTCCGTCAGTGTTCCTCAAGTGAATAATACCTCCTTTTTGACCAGGCTGCAATGTAGCTATACCACTGTTATACGGAGTAACCTTAATTGTATTTGCTGCATCATCCACAGTAATTACATATGCGTCGAAAGACCCACCAATTGCGGCACCCATATTCGGACCACCTACGAGAAGACGAGCACCATCATATGAAGATGCAATAGCTGCCGCAGAAGCTGCTGATGCATTATTTTCTAAAGTAGCAACAGCATCAACAATGGAATCCAACCTGGTATCAGAACTACCGGTACCCCCTGAGAGTACTGCAAACTGATTATTCTTAGACATTAAAAATGTAGATTGGAACATGTTGTCTGCAAAGGACATACTTCCTGCAGCTGCACCGTTAGGATCTTGTCCAGTAGGATCAGTAATAACAATAATGTTACAAGTAGCTGCTACGCTACTCATAGTCATTAAAAATATTATTAAGAAAACTATGGATGCTTTAAAATTTCTAGATTTCATTTATTACTCCTAGTGCTATTTTCTAATTCAACAGAAGAAAAGTCTTCTATAACTGTAACAGTCACTACACCAGTATTTTTATCCACTTGTACATCAGCAGCAGTAATTGGCATAACTGATGTACCTGGAACCGTCGATTGTGCTGCAAATTCTTGAGCCGTCTGCAGCGCGTCCTGGAGAGATACCTCCCGTTTAGAAGTTTTTAATATGTCTCCATAAATTACACTACCATCCCTGAAACCGGCCTGCATCACATTTGCCCTGATAGTATCCACCGGAACAATATCATTTCCTTTAACAATGATTCCGGATATTGGAGTACCGTCACTCATCTCATCAGAGGATGCAAAGGCCACATAGGTAATTAAACGGCCACAAAGAATCAAAATAAACGCAAGTAATAAAATAATTAATGTGTCTCTTCTAATCTTTATAAACATGTTTATATCCTCATAAGCATATTATTCTTATTCTAGAATAAATTATACATTTATTATATTAAGTTAATATGATATTTAAATTTATATAATATCATTTAAAATAGATTCAGCGGGATCCATTCCCTGAGCGCCAATCAATAAAATAACATCATTTTTATCTGCTTTCTGGTAAGTATCAGCCAAACATTCCTTTAAATTATCATAATGAATAAATTCCACATTATTTTCATTTAATGTGTTGAAAAATACTTCCCTTTCGCCGTCCTCAACAAAATTCAAATCGTTTACAACATCATTGCTTGAAGATAAAATTAACTGAATATTATCGTCCATGGATTCGACAAGAGCGTCAACATTCAACTGATTGATTTCAATTCCTCTTGAACCCCTGATGGCGCATACGACATATAATGTCTGATTTTCACCAAGGAGTTTTTTAGTCTCAGAAATGGTTGCCCTTATCCCATCAGGATTATGTGCAAAATCATCTAAAATCAAAGGGGAATCATTCAATTTTGCAAAACGCCTATTCAATGCCTTGTATGATTTGACCCCTTCTGCAATGACGTTAATATCCAAACCTAAAGAGATGGTTGCGCCGATAGCTGACAGGATATTTTGTATGAAATGAGCGCTTTTGAAAGGAAGCTCATCATAGGTTAAAATTACCTGACCGCCATATACTATCTCACTTCCGTTAAAGTAAACTGAATTGTCCTCGCTGATTTCGGACATGGATGTGTAAAACGGATTTTTGGCGTCCAATTTCATTACAAGTTCATCATCATGATTAAGTATGCAGATACCGTCACCAATAGCTTTAGGAACTGCTACAATCTCATCAAAAACGTCTTCAATTGAATTGACAAGACCAATATGATCCATAGCAATATTTGTAATTACTCCAACTTTCGGACTAACTGCCTCACTCATTAAAGCTGCATGATTTTTCATCAGATGACCTAACCATCCCTGAACTTCTGAAATCTCTATAACCAGATAGTCAAGCTCTCCGTTTGCAGCAACTTCATCGGAAATCAATTTAGAAACCATAGGATCAATGAGAGTATTGAACTCGGATTCACTGTCAGTATTGGTAAGAACATGATAACCTGCATTGTCCAATATATGATAGATTAAATGTGAAGTTGTTGACTTTCCGTTAGTGCCGGTAATAACAATATTTGTTGAATTTGGAGAAAATTTCTCGATTGTATGGGACAGTGCGTAAGCATTTGCAAGTTCTATTTTATCTGTTATAATCAGCGGAAAGTTTAACTTTTCAGCCATTTGACAAGCGCCATCCTTTGGAGTCTGAGTAATCAGGCATGCAATATTTTTTTGAAATGCAATTTCAATACCCTTTGCATCAATCCAATGCCTTATAACAATATCTCCAGTATGAGCATCATTTAAGAATGTAAATTTTCCGGTAAATCCGTCAATAGAGAAAAAATCAACATTACCAATAAGTTTTCCTTCAATATCCCTAGCCAAATCTTGAATATCCATATAATCACCAAAAAAAAGATAAAATTAAAATAAGTACATCTTAGCTAAAATACCAACAATAGCTAATAATGCTGTAACCGCCCAGTAACTGAGAACAATTTTTATCTCAGACATTCCATAATGGTTTAAAGTGTGATGAAGCGGTTCTACAGGCAATTTAATAATATGTGCTCTGTGAAGTAAACTTACCACAACAGAAATGATAGGAACTCCTAACACAAGAACTCCAAAGTAAGGTATGTCACATACCATTACTGCAGCAGCATAACCTGTTCCCAATACAAATGAACCTGTATCCCCCATAAATATTGAAGCCGGGAATTTATTGAATACTAAAAATCCTAGACATAAAGCTGTCAATATTAAAAATGGTGGAATAATTGTTGCAGGTCCGAATAAATATCCATATATGCAGCATGCAAATGAAGCGATGCCAACAATACCTGCTGCCAAACCATCCATACCGTCAATCAGATTAACGGAATTAATTGATCCTAAAACACCTATAATTACAACAGGAATAGCTAAAATACCTAATTCAAAACCACCTAAAGTAGTTATGACACCAGTTAATGCTAAAATAAATCCTAAAACAATTTGACATATTATTTTTTCAAGCTCTTCAGGTTCTGTTTTGATTGGAACTTCTCCAATAACCTTTACTTTGCCAGCTTCCAGCAAGTCATCGACTTCCGCTTTTGCTTTTGGAGTAGCAACACGAACCTCCTCATTAGGTTCAACATCCAATCTTCCAAGAGTAATTACTTCATTAGATATGTTAACAACAATTTTTTGAACTTCTTTAACTTTCAAACCGATTAAATCATCAACTAAACCAACTATTCCTCCTGCGAGCATAATAAATGAAACAATCAGAATAGGAGTATTTTGATAATATAATGCTATAATTAAAGAAATTGTAAATAAGAATGCAATACCTCCCATTGTAGGAGTACCGCTCTTATGCCTATGTTCACTAACTATAGGGTTATCAGCAATCTTTGCTTGAAGCAATATCCTTTTAATATACCATGTAAAGAATATTGTAGCACACAATGTTATTAAAAAAAGAATTAACATATCTGTATTATTCATCTTACCACACAAAAATATTCTAATCATTAGAATATTTATCGATAGTAGTATATAATTATAACTTATAACACAGATTTAAGTTAATTTATCAACTAAATCTTCAAGCTCTTTTTTTGAATTTGCCCTTGCAGTCACCCTCTGATAGCCTTCAGGACCATGAACAACAAAATCATTATATGCAAATGATTTTACAGGCTCTTTAGGAGAAGGACCTTCATAATTTCCTATCGGAATTTCAGTGGAATAATAATACTCCAATTTATCGGAAATATTGGCCAAGCTAAATTCACCTATTGCCATGTTAATAAGTTCGCATAAAGAGTTCACAGAACAGGTGGCTGTTGTCAAATACCTTGTACCGTTTGGACGGGTATTGACCTCAATAGCATACAGCTGGTCATTTTTAGGACTGTACATGAAATCCATTTCAAAAATACCATCTGAATTTAGGTTTTTAGCCACCTTATATGCAGTATGCTGAACCAGATTATTGTCCAATCCTTTAACCATGCACGGACCTGTTTTTACTTTATTTAACGGGTGTGTTCCTTCAATAGTTGTTTCACCCTTATAAATAGGAGGCAGTGCAACGTATTCACCGTTGAATCCCAAAACTTCTATGGAAATTTCAGATCCTTCAATGAATTCTTCACATAATGCCTGATTAAAATCATTGAAATATTCATTTACATCTTCAATCGATTTTGCTACCTTAATATCCTTTCCTCCCTGGCCTTCACCCTGTTTTAATACAACAGGAAAATCCAAAGTCAATTCATCAGGACTTGTTAGGATTTGATAGTTTGGAGTTACAACACCGATGTCATTGTAAAACTCTTTTGTCTTAATTTTATTGGATGTTAACTCAACTGCACGAACATCAGCTGCAATCACAGGAATGCCGTGTTCCTTTTCGACTTCCTCCTTCATGTGTGCAACATCAATCAGCGGAGGGTCAATACCTATCAGAGGAATGATTGCATCAACATTCTGCATTAATGCCACCTGTTTAGGCCCATCCATTCCACGAGGAACAATGAAAACCTGGTCAGGTAAATCCAGATTAATAGCATTCTCATTTGATTCTGTGAGTACGCTTTCTATGCCTTTTTCTTTGACATACCAGTCAACATCATCATATAATCTTGAACCAATAAATAAAATTTTCATACAATAATCCCTTTTAATATTTTAATAAAGTCATTAGCGGCATTTTCAACATTGGCTGTTGGTTTATCATCATAATCCATGGATTCTGGTTCTATTCCAACAAAAATTATCTTAAAATCAGTTCCCTGTTCCAGATATCTTACAAAAAAAGATAATGACATTGAATGGGTTGAAATGCCTATGTTAGCAAAATCGTCCTTATCGACAATTTTAATATCTCCCGGTTCACCGTCCATCAGACATGCATCCACAATTATCACATGGGACGGATTTTCCTTTCGGATTTTACCGGTGAAATTTTCTGGAACTGTTTGAGCATCAATAAACAGCATCTTTTCATTATCTTCAATGTTTTCTTCTTTCAGTTTCTTAATTATATATGGACCTACTCCATCATCACATTTGAGCTCATTGCCAACTCCCAGTATGATTAATTTTTCAAAATCTTGTAAAAAAGAACTTAATTGAGATTCAAAAGACAAATAGACCACCATTTAAATTATTTCAGATTTGATACTTTCAATTCCATTTCCCATAATATATTTTAATTTTACTTTTATTAAATCATTGCTTTTTACAAATTTTTCTTCCAATGGAATTAATAATGGTGGATTCAACATTGGTGTTGGGCCGCAAATTAAATTATCATTGAGTTTAGTGAATGTGGTTATTTTCAATCCGTTGATTTTTCCGTCATGCAGTGCTTTAAAAAGTATTTCTGCTTCAAAGTCAGGATTAATATCCTCTAAAAAATTAAATTCAGAATAAATAACGGGCCGGGACATCTCTTCATATTTTGCATTTTCATCCCAATGGACATATTCCCTCTGCATATTGACTAGTTCAGCAGAGTTGATTATTCCCTGAGGAATTATTTTACCGTCTTTTTTTAAAAACTGTCTGGCATGATTTAAAACCGGAACCTCTTCCTCATCTATTAAAGCAGTATCCATCATTTCACAGACTATCAAATCAGCCTTTTCAGTAAACTTATAATTTAAAACATCACTGTTGACAACCTGAATGTTTTCAAAATCAGACAGGTTTTCTTTTGCACAGTCATATGTGCCTTTTTCAATTTCAACAGCTACAATTTCCTTAAAATAATCACTTAAAAAATAAGATAATACTCCACTACCGCAACCTAAATCATAAGCCAAATCCATTTTTCCTTCATAATCTCTAATTGCCTGTAAAAATCCCGCAAGTCTTTCAGAATCTTTAAGCAAGTCAAAATGGTAGGGAGTAGTTTTGAATTTCATGAGAAATAAAAAAGAATTAATGGTAGTGATGAGCATGGCCATGAGAATGACCAGGTTCGTTGAATTCCTCACCATTTGCAGTACTGGTGAGTTTTACATGTTCAACGCCTTTAAGTCTCATAATTCTTTCAGTTAAATCACGAATTTCTGCAATGTCTCCGTTTACAACAACAATTTCCATACAGTATTTATCGGTCATGTGGATATGCATACTGGTATTGATTTCATTTCTGAAACTGTGTTGAATATCTGCCAGGCTTTCCATTACGCCGGTATAATGATGATCATAAATAACAGTGATAATACCTATTCTTTGACCTTCCATGGAATTCATCCACTGGTATCTAACGATATAATCTTGAAGAGCATCACGAATTCCTTTTGAACGTGACTGATAACCTCTCTCTTTTAGAACTTCATCAAAATCTGCTAATAATTTCTTAGGTAATGACATACTTATTCTCATCATAAAAAAACACTACTTTAAAATTAATTAATAAGTATTTTATTTTTAAATGTATATAAATATTATGATTAATTTGTAAAAAAATATTACTTTAATAAACAGACTTTTAGAAAAAATTATTATTCGACGAGAAGATAATACTCGCCGTCATCCTTAACAATGGATTTTAAAAGTCCCTTATTTTGAAGAGATAAAATAATATGATACATTCTAAAATTAGTAAGGTCTAAATCGCCATAAAGCAAATGACCTTCCAGAGTATATTTGGAAACAAGATTTTTGTCATCTACCAATTCTTGAATTAACTTATATGACTCTTTTTCTTTCATGTTTAATTCTAGTTCCTCCACATCCTTTTTGGAATTAACTGTGTTAATTTCCTTTTCATGTTCGGACAAACTAGCTTTATTGTCTTTAAAAACAACCAAATCTTTTAATTGAAGCTCTTCTAAAATCTCAACTAAATCGTATTCATGGAACCCCACTTCCTTCATCAGGACAGAAACAGGGATTCCATCGGGATATTCGAGATTAAATATCCTTATCTGGTCTAAAACAACTTCTTCTTTTTTAGTAATGGTAATCATATAATCATTCAACTTTAGTTTTTATAATAATATTTTATAATTTAATATTACTTAATATTTATGATTGGATTAGGATAACTGCATTTCATTCTGCAATGCTTTAGCTTCCTGCCTGTTTTTCTCCGCATTTTCTTCAGGAGTCAAATCATGAGGCCTTGTGAAAAATAAATCCAAATCATTTACAACCTGGCAAATTGACATGTGTAAAAGTTCTTTTAAAGCCAAACTCCTTTGAACACGGTTTAAAGATTCGTCACCGTAAATCCTGTCGTGATCCTTTTTATAATCCTGACGTATTTTTACAGGATCCAAACCTGTTTGAAGCTGTGATTCATCATATTCTTCAGTCAACATTAAGAAATTAATCAGTTCTTCCTTTTCTTCAGCAAAATCATTTTCCTCATCAGCAATTACCTGATGGAAATACTGATAAACAGATTGGAACACATCTCTTGAGACATTACCGTTAATTATGTTATCGATGAACAAATCAAAAGTCTCTGAAATGTAATATTTCCCGTTTTCCTTTTTGGTTTGAAATACCAATTCGTTTTCAACATTGGCCACATATTGAACTAAAACAACATCCTGGCCTTTTTCAAAGGTATTTGTATTGAATTTAGTATTATTTAATTTATAATCAGAATTAGTTTTTAAAGCATTTTCGATATTTTCAATATCTTCTTTTGAAATCTCCATAAACTTTTCAGCCATTTTTAATCAACTCCCATTATACATTTTATACAACTGCAATATTAAAAGTATTTATTTATAAAATTTTAAAATTTAATTATGAAAGCTGAAGACATCCTTATCGAACTTAAAGAATTATCCCAACAAACCCAAATTACAAAAAAAGAATTAATGATGCTTCTGAAAAAATATGCTCACATCATCTCAGTGAATGATTTAATGATGGCTACAGTGCATATACGAAAGGATGGGGAATATATTCAAGCGCAATACCGTGAAAAATACCTGAAAATCTACATAAAATATTTCGTATTGCGCATGAGGGAAGTGCTTGAAAAAGAGGATTATGAAAGCTCAGCAATCATAAACAAGCAATTACTGGATGAATCATTCCACCTGCTTGAAAGGACATTTAAAAATGAAAGCATATCCAATGATAAGGACAATAAATTCCCCCTTATTTACGTCATTACATCTCTTTACACAACATTTATCCTGGAAGAACCTATTCATCCGGTAGGCAGTGAATTTCCAGGAAATTTAGCAGTGGAAGAAAGGAACGGTACATTCTTTTGTCCAGTTAAGGATAATCAAAAAGATAATGAAAATGCAATCTGTCATTTATGTCTTGCAGAACAGACACCGGATATTTAGAGTTGATGAAAATGAACATATGTCTTTATGGATCAGGAAGCCGTGAAATAGATGAAATTTATACCGATAATGCATATGAGTTAGGATGTGAGATTGCCAAGCATGGCCATACCCTTGTCTTTGGAGGCGGTGACACCGGAATGATGGGGGCCTGTGCCCGTGGAGTCCATGACAATAACGGAAAATCCCTTGGAATAGCACCTCCATGGATTGGAGATTTCGAGCCTCTCTGTGAAGATTGCAGTGAATTCATTTATGTGAATTCAATGGATGAAAGAAAAAACAAATTTGTTGAACATTCAGATGCATTCATCATATCTCCGGGAGGCATAGGAACACTGGATGAATTTTTTGAAATTATCACCCTTAAAAAATTAAAACAGCACGATAAGGAAATTATTGTATTCAATATTGCAAATTTCTTTGATAAGATGTTTGAAATGATTGAAGAAATGGGCGAGAAGGGTTTTTTATACAAGCAGGATGAAATCTTTAAAACAGCAAGCAACATTGAAGAAATATTCGAATATCTGGAATGAAATAACTTAAATTTTAAAAAAAGATGATGCCTATGATAAGTGATGATGAAACTTTGAAAATTGTGCAAAGATTGGAAAATGCGGGAAATATAGACATTAAAAAAACAATTGAAAAGGCAGCCACAGCAGGCTATTTAGGTGAAGAACACTTTTATTGTACAGTTATAGAAGAAGGCGGAATGACACACATGGTGCCTGAAATCTTCGGAGACAGATACAAATCAATGAAATTAGATAATCTTTACTTTGACATCATATCCAAGGCACTTGACCACGACGGCATCTATATCTCTTTGGGATACTGTGCAAGCAATCTGATGATTCCGGACAGCGAATGTATGGAAATAATCGAATATGACGATTATGATTTGGAAGAAGATGAACTGGAATACCCTGTCGAATATGCATTAATTACAGCAGACGGCGTGAAGAAATTTAGAGTTTTTGCCGAAGAGGGAATAGCCGGACATGACCGCACAGAGGATGTGGGACTTATGATAAATATCATTGACGGAGAATACAAGGCATACTTCGCTCTCAGGTCAACTGACCAGTGCATGTCCAGTTTTAGAGTTATGCCCTTCAGCATAAAATATCAAAAAGAACACCCATTATCACTTAAAAATCCTATAAATAAGATATTAATTGAAATGATTGATAAAACAATTATTTTAAATGAATGAAGAAATGCAGCACAAAAAAATATTTTTATACTATTTTTTATTCTTCATCATCATCATTTTTTAAAGATTCAATATAAGCTTCACGGATTTCCTCTGCAAATTCATCATTTCCTTCAATTATAGGACCGGTGTAATCACAATCCCTGCAAATACATTGTGACCAATTTTGAGGAATAATCCAATCAACATTTCTAGATCCGCATCTTGGACAAATTTTATGCATTTTCATTTTATCACCAGACAACCCTTTAATCTTTTCATTTCATAAGTTTTTTCCCAATTCATAAGCTTCATCAGGATATTTTGAAAATCTGGTCATGGATGGAGTTCCGCAGCCATAGCCTAAAATTCTTCCTTTATCCTCTAAATTAAGATATCTCAGTAATGTATCATAATGAGCTTCCAAAGCGTCAAATGTCCAATCATCACTGTTATATGCAACAGTTAAAAGAGCTGATTTCATGTGCTTTTGCTGAATTGAGAAATTTCTTGAACAGAACCTGTCCACAAGAATTTTGAGTTGAGCTGACATTCCATAGTAATATAATGGAGTGACAAAGACCATCATGTCCGCCTTTAGTATTTTTTGTCTGAATTCATCCATATCATCGCTTAAACTGCATTCTCCTTCATAACCGCAATGAACACATCCGATGCATGGAGAAATATTTGCATGAGCAGCATCTATCTCATCAACATTGTGGCCTGCTTCACGTGCCCCCTTCATGAAACTTTCGGCAAGCATATTTGATGAGCCGTTTCTGTTTGGACTTCCTTTTAAAACCAATATTTCCATAATCTCAACCTCATTAATATATACTATTTAAATAATTATAGATATATACTTTTAATCACTTATAATTAGGAGGATAAAAAAATGAAAAGAAAATCAATAATAATAGCATTAGCCGTACTTATATTAGCATGCAGCGTTACAGCTATTGCAGCAGAAAGTGCAAGTGTAGGAGACTACACTTTTGATTATCCGGATGACTTTAAGGTAAACAGCACCTCCGACACACAGGCAGTATTTGAAAAAGACAACACACATGCCATTGTTGTGCTATTTTCAGACAGTGTTGCCAACAGCGATGATGCAAAAACAAACCTGGAATCAAAAGGCTATGAATTCCTTGGTGAAAATACCTACGACGCAGAAGGATATTCAGTAACTCAACAAAACTTCGAAAAAGATGGTCTTACAGTATATAGCTACAACTTCCAAATGAAAGATGGGAAATACTGTGTTATTACTTACACCATCCCAAGCAGCGAACAGCCTGGTGAAAACGAGGACAATCCAATAACCGAAATTATTAAAACTTTAAAATAGCCTCATTGAGGCTATTCTAATTTTTTTAAAAAATAAAATTATTTTAGAGTGAAAACTATTGATCGGACTATTGTAATCAAGCAACAAATACTGATTGCAATCGGATGACCTAAAAACGCCACAACCAAACCAACACCGAAGAAAATCAACGGAATTATAACTGCATTTTTAACGTTTAACGCCTCTTTCAACTCTTGATTTTCAGAATTAATTCCAATTAATGATTTGGCCATGACATAATGAAGAACATTAATTAAAATGAAATCCAAACCGTATAAACATTGGGCAAGCAGTGAAAATATATTATTCGCAACAAAAGTTGTCAGATAAGGAATTAACGAAACAATAAGTAGCAAAATAATATTTTGCCAAATAATTCTTGGATTAATCTTTTCAACATGATTATAAATTAAATGATGATACTGCCACAGGTTAGTACATACTAAAAAACTAATAAGATATGCAAAATAAGAGTTTTTTATTGCCCATAATGCGGCAAGTGAAGCATCGGCAGGTTGAGGTAATTCCAACACTAAAACAGTCACTATAATTGCAATAATTGCATCATAAAATGCCTCCAAACGATTGGTGGGCATATAATTTTTAGTTTTCATAATAACCAATTGTTTTAAGAATTATTTAAAATTTTTTTCCAATCTCAAAAGCTTCAGCAAATTTTTCAGGCTGGTTTCGAACATCTCCTAAATTTCCAACATCGAGAACGTCCAATATCTGATAATGCATGTTCATTTGAAATGGTTGTATTTTGGTAAGCTCAATATAGGAGTCATAATATCCTTCAGGACCCAAATGAGTAAATATTAATGCAACTTTACCAGATAATGAAATAAATGGATTATTTGTAATTCCAAAAAGCCTGTCCAGCAACACCTTTAAATCTCCGGTCATCTGTCCGAAATATATCGGAGTTGATACAATCAATCCTTCAGCTTCGGCAATTTCATGTGTTACTTTAAGTCCATCATCATCAAATACGCAATCTCTTCCGCTCACGCAGACACCACATCCCCTACATGGATGCACTTCCAAATCACTGATGCAATGTTTAATTACATTATGACCATTGCTTTGAGCCCCTTTTATCATTTCATCAAGAAGCATGTCCGTATTTGCATGCTTTCTAGGTGAACCCATTAATGCTACAATATCCATTATAATCCCCTTTTATTATTTCTAATCTTAGTTAACATGCCCATATCCAGGTTATCTATTCCCTTTTGAAGATTTTTAATAATTTTTTCTTTATTCTGTTTGAAATTAACATTATTCAAATCCATTGATACGGTATGGTGAGTAATGAATCGTCCGTCAAAATCCAAATTCTCGATAAACAAAAGCAACTCATGCATCAATTCTTTTTCAACCAGAGGATGAAATTTTCCCCGTTTATATAATGCCAAAAGTCCAGTTCCCTCAAAAAGAACCAAACCTCCAGTTCCGACAACTGTAGGATTAGCCTGGCTGAATATCTTTGCTGAATTCAATGCATGCTGTTTTGACAGTTCAACACCACCGATACCATTTAAAAAAGTTAACCAGTAATCTATTCCTGCTTTATCCAGCTTTTCACATTGTTCTATAATATCTTTACTTCCATAACCTTTCTTTACGCTTTTAAGTGTTTCATCATCTCCGCTTTCGGCTCCCAGATTTAACTCAAGAATTCCCTTATCCTTAAGGATTTTAAGCTTTTCAACACTTTTGTCCTTAATATTGTCAACACGTGCTGCCATAGTCATTATTTCAATATTCGGCAAATATTTGTTTATTAAATCACAAATTTCATTTAACCTATTGAAACTCAATACAAAAGGGTCTGCACTTAAAAGTTGCAGCCTATCCGTTTCAGGATATACAGATGCAATCTCTTTGATGTCCTCTTCAATCCAATCCATCGGAGATGGCCTGTATTTTACTGAAGAGTACATATTGCAGAATTTACACTTATTATGACTGCATCCCTGTGTAATCTCAAGAAGAGGGGATGGCGGTTCATATGGGTTTCTATAAACAGTTCCAGTATAATGCATAAATTTAACTCCAATTTTGATTTATCTCAAAACAATGTTAAATAATTTTGTCACTTTAAGGAAAAAATGTTTACAAATACAACATTTTTAAATACTTCATTTAAAATAAGATTTAATATGAAAGATAGTATTTTAGGTTTTGGTGCAATGCGACTTCCACAGATTGACGCTGCAAATCCGGCATCCATAAACATGGACGAGTTTAAACAAATGGTTGACTATTATATGGAACAGGGCTTTGATTATTTTGATACATCATATGCATATCATGGTGAAAGATCGGAAAATGCCTTAAAAAAGGCATTGGTTGAAAGATATCCACGAGACTCATTCAGAATAGCCGATAAGATACCGACATGGTTACTTACATGTGAAGATGACAATGAAAAATATGTCAACATGATGCTTGAAAGATTAGGAATAGAATATTTTGATGTTTTGCTGATACATAACGTAAACAAAGCGTTTATAAATTTGGTGGAAGAATTTAAAACCTTTGATTACCTCAAGAAATTGAAAGAAAAAGGCATTGCCAAAAAAATAGGATTCAGTTACCATGACAAGGCGGATTTACTTGAGGAAATTTTAGAAAAGTACTCAGACATTATCGATGTGGTGCAGCTACAGTTAAACTATATGGACTGGGCAGACCAAAGGGTTCAGTCTAAAAAGTGCCATGATTTATGTGTAAAATACGGCATTGAAATAATCGTCATGGAACCAATTAAAGGCGGAACTCTTGTAAATATTGCAGACAGCGTAAAAGAACAATTTAAAGAATATTCAGATAAATCAATTGCTGAGTGGGCTTTAAGATTCGCAGGTTCTCAGGAAAACGTTTCAGTAGTTTTAAGCGGAATGGGTTCAGTAGAACAAATGAAGGAAAATTGTGAAACATTCCAAAACTTCGAAAAAATAACAAAAGAAGACCATCGCTTTTTGATGAAAATGGCTCGTGAAATCAAAAAGACACTGGCTATTGACTGCAGTTACTGCGGATACTGTGTAAAGGAATGTGAGGAAAATATACCGATTCCTGATTTATTCAATTTATACAACAGTGAGAAATTATATTCCCTAGTAGCCAATTTTGCAAATTATACAACCATCACAACAGACAAGGCACCTGCATCTGCATGTACCCAATGCAGAAGCTGCATAGACATCTGTACTCAGCAGCTGGACATTCCGGAGTTACTGATTGATGTTGCCGAGCTATTTGAATAAGGGAGATTAATTACTCCCTAAAATTCTTTATTTTCCAAAACATTGAAATTAAAGATTCAATGTCTGGAACATATGCTTTTAATATTAAAAAAAAATTATTCCTGAATGGTGTTTGAATTTTGGTTGTATGCTTTTGCAACTGCTTTCCATTCACCGTCCATTTTTAACATAAGTAAAACATCGGTGAAGTCAATACGGCCACCCCAGCTTTCTTCAAGGACACGAACAACAGCTAAAGTTTCTTCTAAAAGGATTACATCAATTCTTCCTTTAAATTCATCGCCAGCGGCTACACTGTCAACATTATCATAGAACTGTTCAATAGAACCATGTTCCAAATCACCATCCAAATATCCGAAAAGAACTGCTTCATCAACAAAAAGTTCTCTAGCATATTTACTGTTTCCTTCAGCCACACTTTTTACAAATTTTTCTGCTGCTTTTTCTACAGCTTCATATTCACTAATATCAGATCTCATGATTATTAGTAGTTTCATTATAGTTAAAAATAATCCGTAATTTTAAAATTACTTAATTGATTTATAATAATGCCAACATATCTATAATTATGAATATTGAAGATATCTGCCCGGTAAGTGATTCACTGGATTTTTTCAGCAGAAAATGGGTTTTATCTTTAAAATTCGGGAATACTTCGACTTCTGCAAGTCGGGGATGAATCGAAAAGTTGGGTATACTTTTGTTAATTGTCTATATAATTAGTTATTTTTTAAAATAAGCTTATTTTTATAATGTATTTAGGGGGTATTATTATACTCACTATACTTTTTGATTTTCATATTAATATTGGAAAATTAATACTTCTCATATGCTCTCTTACTATTTCTTTATAAATGGGGAAGTTGTTAATTTAATATTAGTGAGTCTTTAATTTTTGTATG
>NZ_SUTM01000032.1 GCF_015062935.1 Methanobrevibacter sp.
AATTTTGGTAAAACAATTGTATTGCTGGTTATTTTGATATTTTTGTTGTTTTGTATTCTAAATCCATTTTTGGGATTTTTTTTGGATTTGAATTTTGGATAATTGGAATTTTTTTTAAAAAATCCATTAAATGCGTGTAATAAGTCACGATAAACCTGTTGCAAGCTACTTGACTCACTTTTATACAAAAATGGATATTGTTTTTTCAACATTGTTAACATGGTGTTGAATGTTGTTTGATTGCATTTTAGCTTTGTATAGCCATGTTGTTTAAATAATTCAAAGGTTTTTTGGTATTCTGTTAATAAATTATTCCAGACAAATCTTGCATTACCCAGACTCTGATTAAATTTATCTTTCATAACCTTATCAGGATACAACTTAACCTTCAAACCTTCATTAACAACATTACAACCATAAAACATAAAAAAACACATCAAAATATCTGTTATATTTCAACTAATTTTTGAACACAAAATATAATATATCAATAGACAATATATAAAGAATAAGCGAGAGCATTTGATAACTAACTGCTCTTTTTGTGCAATTCATCCTCGACTTGAAGAAGTCAAGGTATTCTTGCACCATTTAGATAAAGAAAATTGTTTGGAAATATGAAAAACAATATATTCTGTTTATGGAGTTCCATGCAATTTCGGGGAATTAAATAGGTCTATTATAGATTGTAGATGGCGTTATTGTAAATTGATGTTAAAGAGAGGTTATAGCATATTTCATAAATTATGTTATGAGAAAATAAATTACGGAGAATAAATATGGCTAAATTGGGTTTTGGGATGATGAGACTTCCCCTGTTGGACGAAAATGACTTTACCAATATTGATATCGAACAGGTTAAAGAAATGGTTGATGTGTACATGGAAAGCGGTCTTAACCATTTTGATACAGCGTTTGTTTATCATGAGGGCGTAGGTGAAAAAACATTCAAGGAATGTGTTGTTGACAGGTATCCTCGTGAATCTTTTAAAATTTCAACTAAATTACCTCTATTTGTAATTACAGAAGAATCACAATTGGAACCGATATTCAACGAACAACTTAAAAATTGTGGTGTGGACTATTTTGACTATTATATGCTGCACAATGTCAGCGGATTTACTGAAAATGCATGGAAAAATGTAGATTTATATTCTTTTATTCAAAAAAAGAAAGAAGAAGGTTTTATTAAGCATATTGGAATTTCCACTCATGGAAATGCGGAATTTCTGGAAGAAATCTTATTTGATCATCCTGAATTGGAGTTCGTTTTACTTCAAATCAATTATCTTGACTGGGAAGATGATGGAATTGAATCCAGAAAATGTCTTGAAGTGGCAAGGAAATATGGAAAATCAGTAATGGTTATGGAACCGTTTAAAGGAGGTTTTCTGGCAGATGTTCCTGAAGAGGCAGAAAAGATAATGAAGGAGCATAATCCCGATGATCCTGTCACATCATGGGCGATGAGATTCGTTGCAGGACTGGATGATGTATGCGTTGTATTGACCGGCGCAAGCAATTTGGATCAGTTAAAGGAAAATATAGACTCTTTTAAAAATGCAAAACCTCTTGATGATGAAGAGCTGAAAATCATTGAGGAAGTTTCCGAGATAATTAACAGCAATATCACTGTTGACTGCACAAAATGCAGATACTGTGTCGATACATGTCCTGAAGAAATCGATATAGCTAAATTGTTTGATTTGTATAATAAGGAAAAAATAATCAACAAAGATGACCGTGCATGGACACAGAATGGTAATGCATACCTTAATTATTCAAGACTTCCTGATGTGGGGATTGCTTCAGATTGCATGGAATGTGAAAGCTGCATTGAAGAATGCCCTCAGCAGATTAATATTCCTGAAGTATTGAAAGATGTAGCGAAGACATTTGAAACTGAAGCTTATGGATTTAATGATTAATCCATATTTTTTCTATTTTTTTTTAAAATTTAAGCAAATTTTTAATATAATTAAAAATATATTTATAAATAGTTATTTTATAGAGGATTTATTATGATACCTGGTATGAATAAAAAACAAATGAAACAAATGGAAAGACAAATGAAGAAAATGGGTATGAAAATGGAAGAATTGGAAGGTGCCCGTGAAGTCATAATCCGTTTTGATGAAAAAGAATTAGTTATTGATAATCCAAGCGTAAGTTTAATGAATGTAATGGGTCAGGAAACTTACCAGATTGAAGGAAAAGCTCGTGAAGTAGAGCTTGAATACGAAATTGAAATTCCTGATGAAGATATTGAAATGGTTGCTAACAGCGCTAATGTTTCTGAAGATGAAGCAAGAGCAGCACTGGAAGAATGTAAAGGGGATTTAGCAGAAGCTATTATGAAATTAAACCAATAGATAAAATGACTGTTATTGCACATATCTCAGACTTGCATGTGAGCACTGCAGATTTTAATGAAGATATATTTATGCAGGCCGCAACTGAAATAAATCGTTTACAACCAGACATGATTATTTTAACTGGGGATTTAACTGACCATGGTTATTATAATGAATTTGAACAAGCTAAAAGATACTTGGAAGTGTTTGAAGCACCATTATTTGCAGTTCCCGGAAACCATGATTCTCGTAATTTAGGTTATCAAAGTTTCGAAGAGTTGATTGGTGAAAAAAGTTGGAAATTAACATTGGGTGATGAATTTACAGTAATCGGTTTGGATAGCAGTTCTCCTGATGAAAATAAAGGACATGTCGGTACTCCCCAACATATGTGGCTGGAACATCAGTTGGATGAATGTGTAATTAATGAACAATTTTCCATTGTTGCATTGCACCATCACGTAATTTCCATTCCCCAAACAGGCCGTGAACGCAATGTATTGTCTGATGCGGGGGATGTTCTAAAAACCTTGACAACCCATGAAGTTGACCTGATTCTCTCTGGGCATAAGCATGTTCCGAACATCTGGAGAATTAATGATACTCTTGCGGTAAATGCAGGTTCATTGTGTTCCTCTAAATTAAGGGGAAAAAATAAGAATTCCTATAATGTTTATAATATTACAGACAGTGAAATAGAAATATTTCTAAATATTGTCGGTGGAGAAAAATTTTTATTTGGAAAATTTCCAAGAAATACATTATAACTTAAATTTAAATATACAATTGAACAAATATAGTATACTGATTTAAAATATTAAATTGTTATTAGTTAGGTGATATTATGAAAGTTGTTGTAGATGCTTCTAATGTGGCTTTTCATGTTAAAAATCAAAATGGTCAACCTCAAATGGCTAATATTCTCGCTGCTGTCAAAGCACTTGAGGAAAGCGAGGATGAATTTGTAATTATTGCTGATGCATCACTTCGTCATGATATTGATGATAAAGAGAAATTTTTAAGATTACTGGAAAGTGAAAATGTAGAGGAAGTTCCAGCAGGAAATGATGCAGATCATTTTATTTTAGAAATTGCCACCAGCGAAAAAGCAAAAATATTATCTAATGACAAATTCAGAGATTATGCTGCTGAATTTAAGAATATCTCTTCAATGAGAATTCCATTTATAATTGATAATGGCAGACTTACCTTCGGTAAACCAAATAAACCTAAAAAAGATAAAAATATTCTTCAGCACATTTGTGATGAAATTATCAAAGAGCTGAACTTTAAAAAATGGGAAATTTACACTGGTAAAGAAGGATTGGAAATATCTCCATTAAATATTGCTAAACAGGCTATCATTCGTATCGATAATGAAAATAATGCAGATTCTAAACTTGAAAATATTTTTTCTAAAATACCAATGTTCAACAAGATCGTGGAAATGGTTGATGATGTTGAAATAGCAGCCCCATATGTAATTTTTGTATTGGTCCATCCAAAGGATTATAAACTGGCTGTTAAAAATGCAGGAAACATTTCCGTTACTATTGCAGACAGATTAGGTCTTGAGAAAAAGCCATTAATCGCTGTTCGTAACGATCTATTTACAAAACCGGGTAATTTTGAATTAAATATTCTGCTTGCAGATGAAGTAACTGAAAACGCACCTTATAATATTTTAGTCCGCGTAAGCGCACATGATGAAGTATTCATTAAAAGGAATTCAAGAAATATTGCAAGCACTATAGCAGGCAGGCTCGGATCCTGGAAATTCCCATTCGTTTCTGTTAAACCTGATATGCTTTTAGAAAAACCAGGTGATTTTGAAATAGAGCTTGAAAAGGGAGATGCGTTTGATGACTAGTTTTTTGACTAAGTCTTATATTAAGTTGACAACCAAACTTAATCCTATTGCAGTGGGAACTAAATTTTTTCCAACAAATAATTTAGAAACCGAATATGTTGAGTTATTCAATTATACTCAAACTATTCTTTTTGAGCTGGAAAAAGCAGAAATTACCTCTGATACAATATTGGAAAATCTTATCCGTGACGTTGGTGTGGAAAATATTCCTAAGGATTATAATTTTTATGAATTGACTCCCGCAGAAAATAGGGTTGAGGAATATGCATTGGTCAGCAATATTATAATGGGTAGTGACCGTTATTTTTACATTGAAATCGAAAGACCTTCCAATTTAATTAACATATTTGTGAAAATCATCCAAAATGAAAAAGGAGAAATTGTTGAAAAAACAGCTACTGAACTCGTTGCAAGAATGTTAAGTAAGAATGATGCAATTCGTGTAGCTATTGAACTTATTGGAATTGGATTGTCTGAAGGTATTCAGGTTATATCTGCTGTAGGTATGACCGGTGCCGCTTCAATCGAAAGAGCAATTCACTACACTCAGAATGTAGGTAGTTTTCCAGGTATCGCATTTACAAAACTTGGAGGGGAATACGCATTGGTATTCGATTCTCCATTCTTGCTGCAGGAATCTCATCCTGTGGATTTAGAAAATTATTTATTCATTGATTTAATCGATTCTACCAAATTTATTGATAAAAACGGTAGAAATCAACTTGTTGATTTAATGACTGGAATTAAAAATTTCATCGAAACTGAATGTGACGGTGAACTTGAAGGTTATAGGGAAGGTGGAGATGATTTCATTGCCAGATTCCCATCCAAAGATTTAGCAATTCGTGCGGGTCTTGATGCCGCCTGGTTTGCATTGGACAATGGTGCAAAAATCAGAGCAGGTGTCGGAAGAAGTAGGCGTGAAGCCGGTGAAAGAGCACAGCTGGTTGACAGTTTACCTTCAACATCCCCGTTGTCATTAGTTGTATTTGAACTGGCTAACGGTTTATATGCGTATAATATTCCATCAGAATTTTCAAGAACTTTAATAAATCTGGTTGAAAACGAAAAAGCTAAACTGATTGGTGTTTTTGCATTCGTATTCATATTCGTATATCTGATGTCTATCATGGGATTGGGTGTATTCGGTTTTGTTGGAATTATTTTAGCTTTAGTATATGCTTTTGTTGCATAATCAATTTAAAGAGTACATAATATGAGAGGAAGAAAAGACGATAAAAGAGTTTTAAGAGCAGGCAATGGTAGGAATAATAAAAAGAGCCATAGGTCTTCTTTTAATAGAAATAATAATCGGAAATCCAGAGGTTCTCCTTTTGGAGGTAACAGAAACAATCGTCAATATTCTCGTGGAGAAAAAAATTACAATAAAAAGAAAAAACGCAGTGGCAAAACTGTTTTAATTATGATCATTGTCCTTTTGGCATTTATCATTGGGGCTGGAGCAGGAGTTTTCATGAGTTTTGAAGCAGCTAACAATGAAACTGCAAACAACAATACAACTCATATTGAAAATGTGACTGTTGAAATGACTACAAATTTAAATGAATCTAATGACGAAGTTGTCTTTGAAGAAGCCGATGCTGTTGATTATAATGAAAATGAATCAGCCAAAATTTTAGGCGTGGAAGACAATCCTTATTATAATAATGTGGAACATTTATATTAATTTAAGTGATATTTATGGAATTTATTAAAGAATTAGACGGAGGATTTTCTGTAATTGAAAATCTTGAAGTTTCAGGTGCTCGTGAAGGAAAATTTGGCGTAACTGTTATTGTCAGTCGCAACAGTACTGCTTCTGCAGTATTCACTTCAAATAAAGTTGTCGCCGCTTCAGTTGAATACACTAAAAATGTTATCAAAAATGGTATTGTTTCAGCTGTTTTTGTAAATAGTGGAAATGCCAACTGTTTTACTGGTGAGCAGGGATTTAAAGACTGTGAAACTTTAGTTGAATTGGTTTCCCGTGACTTGAAAATTCCTAAGGATGAAATTGCAATAGCTTCCACTGGAGTTATCGGACGTGAAATGCCTATTGACATAATATCTAAAGTAGCTTATGAATCACTTTCAAAATTAGGTAACAAACCGGAAAATTCTCTTGCAGCTGCAAAAGCCATAATGACTACAGATACTTTTCCTAAGGAATGTGCAGTTGAAGTGACCTTAACAACCGGGGAAACTGTTAAAATTGCAGGTATTACAAAAGGAAGCGGTATGATTGCCCCAAATATGGGGACTATGTTGTCTTTCATTGTAACTGATGCTGAAATATCTTCAGAAGATATCAACAAGGCATTAAAACAGGCTGCCGATTTAAGTTTTAACATGATTGTTGTAGATGGGGATGAAAGTACAAACGATACCTGTTTAATGATGGCTAATGGACAATCTAATGTTAATGTCGTAAATGACGGGCAAGTGGATTCTAATTTCCAGGAAGCCTTGAACTATCTGTGCATCAATCTTGCTAAAAAGATGGCAAGAGATGGTGAAGGAGCAACTAAATTCCTGGAAGCTAATGTTTACGGTGCAAAAGACCAAAATGATGCAAAACTTGCAGCAAAATCAATTATTTCATCAAGTTTATTCAAATCTGCAGTATTTGGAGGAGATCCTAATTGGGGAAGAATTGTCTCAGCTATAGGATATTCCGGTTGTGATTTAAACCCTGATATTGTTACAATTGCAATTGCAGATGATGAAGATGAAGTGGATTTGGTCAGAAAAGGCGAAATATTGGCCTTTGAGAACACTCCATATCTTGAAAGAGCAGAAAAGATAATGCAGTCCAAAAACGTCACCGTCAATATTGACATGTATTTGGGGGACGGTCAGGCAACTGCATGGGGTTGTGATTTAACTTATGATTATGTTAAAATCAATGCAGAATATACTACTTAAAGAAAAGCTTTAAATATATTAAAAACAAATATTTTTTTGTTATACATTATCTATTTATGATTATCAATTTCAAGGAGGGGAAAATATGGCAAAGGTTAAAGGAACTAACAGAAGAACTAGACCAAAAAGAAGTTACACCAAACCTGGTAGTAAAAGGGGAAGAGGAGTAAAACAAACTTGGAAAAAATAATCCTCTTATAACTTTTTTTTATTATTTTAACTATTTTTAATTGTTATTCACTAATTTTCATATTGACAAATATTATATACTATTTTTTAAAGATTATAATTTAGGTGAAAAATTATGATGATGCCCGAAAATGGACATAGAGCTCATGGATTTTCAAGTGCAAATTTTTTGGACTCTAATGAAATTTTAAATGAATTAAACCTTAAAGGCGATGAAGTTTTCATGGATGCTGGTTGCGGTGACGGCCATATTGCAATTCAGGTAATTGAAGAAAAACTCACTACAAATACTGTTTATGCAGTGGATATCTATGATGCATCTATTGAAGATATGGAAACATATAAAAAGGAAAACAATGTAGAAAATCTAATTAATATCGAAGCAGACATTCCTGAAGGTATTTCTGGGGTTGGTGATGAATCAATCGATGTAGTTTTACTTGTTAATGTTTTCCATGGATTTAAAGCTTCCAGACAACTTGATGAGGCAGTCTGTGAACTTTCAAGAATTGTTAAAAAAGACGGTAAAATAGCTGTAATGGACTATAAACCATGGGACGTTCCGAAAGGACCTCCAACAAAAATGAGAAGTTCACCTGAAGATTTAGAGGAATTGTTCAAAAAACAAAATCTCAAAAAAATCTATTTGAATGAGGAAATTGGTGAGGACATTCCTGAAGGTAAATCTCACTTCTTAATCATGTTTCAAAAAGAATAATTAATTTATTCTTATTATTTTTTTAATTTTTAACAGAACTTTTCTGCCTATTTTTTTTAATAATTATTAAATACTATTTTTTAAAGATTATTATTAAAGAATATGTGGTGAGATTAATGGAACATAAACATCATGCAAAATCAAGTGTAAACTTTCTGGATTCAGATGAAATTCTAGAAAAACTGAATCTTAACGGAAATGAGATTTTTATGGATGCTGGTTGCGGTGATGGCCATATTGCAATTAAAGCCCTTTATGATTATCTTCCGAATGGACTGGTTTATGCTGTAGATAACTATGACATTTCAATCAGGGAACTGGAAGATTATAAAAAGGAAAATAATCTTGAAAAGCTAATAACTGTTCAGGCAGATCTCACAAAAGACATTCCTCAAATTGATGATGATGCAATCGACATGATTTTCATGCTCAATGTAGTTCACGGTTTTAAGGCATCAGGCAACATGGATGATGTTATTGAAAAATTACTGAGAATCCTTAAGAGTGATGGTAAGATTGCAATTGTTGAGTTCAGACCAATCGATTGGACATTCGGACCTCCGACAGAAATAAAATATGCTCCAGAAGAGCTGGAAGGAATATTCAACAATCATGGATTTAAAAAAATTTATTTGAATGAGGAATTGGGCCAGGAAGGTCTTGAGGAAAAATCTCACTATTTAATAATATTTGAAAAGGAGTAAAATAATGATTTTTGCAGCTATTTTGGCAGGTGGAATCGGATCAAGAATGGGAGGCACTGACACTCCGAAGCAGTTCCTGCCTCTTGGAAATAAACCTGTTATTATTCACACTATCGAGAAGTTTGTAATTAACAGTAAAATAGATAAGATTATAGTTTTAACCCCTTCAAACTTTATAAATCACACTAATCATTTAATTGAAGAGTTCATTGGTAAAAATGATGACATTGTTGTTATTGAAGGCGGTGAAACAAGAAACGATACTTTATTAAACAGTATTAATTACATCAAAGATAATTTTGGCATAGATGATGAGTCAATAATACTAACTCATGATTCTGTAAGGCCTTTTGTAACTCACAGGATTATTGAAGACAATATTGAAGCTGCAGAAAGGTATGGTGCTTGCGATACAGTTATTCCAGCAACAGATACTATTGTTGAAAGTATCAATGCAAAGACAATAGAAAGCATCCCCGTTAGGGACTATTATTATCAGGGCCAAACACCTCAGAGCTTCAATGTAAAGAAACTTTTCAATTTAATCAATAGCTTGACTGAAGAGGAAAGCAATATCCTAACTGACGCCTGTAAGATATTTACTCTTAAGGACGAATCCGTATATCTTGTTGAGGGGGAAGTAACAAATATCAAAATTACATATCCATATGATTTGAAATTAGCAAATACAATACTTGAGGATAATCATGATTAACGTTGTTTATAGATTGAAATCTCCTAAATTCTTTGAAGAGTCAATTGATGAAATAGAATTGGACGGGGTAGTTGTCAGACCAACTTATTTATCAATTTGTCAAGCGGATCAAAGATATTACCAGGGTTCAAGACCTGCTGAAATCTTGGATAAAAAACTGCCGATGGCTTTAATCCATGAAGGAATCGGTGAAGTAGTCTTTGATGGCAGCAAAAATCTCAAATCCGGTGATAAGGTAGTTATGATACCCAACACTCCAGTAGGGGAGGATGTCTGTAAATTGAATTACTCTTACAATTCCAAATTCAGAGGTAGCGGATTTGATGGTTTCACTTCTGATTTAATAAAACTTGAACAAGACAGGGTCGTTAAAATTCCAGACAGTTTCAATCCCAAGGTCAGTGCATTCATTGAACTGATCAGTGTGGCTTATCAGGGAATATCCAAGTTTGAAGAGATTGCCACAACTCCTAAAAAAGTACTGGGAGTTTGGGGTGATGGAAATTTAGGTTTTATTACTACATTACTTTTAAAAGTAAAGTTTCCGGATTCCAAAATCATAATTTTTGGTAAACACCAGGAAAATCTTAATCTGTTTTCATTTGCTGATGAAATATACAGGATTCATGATGTTCCAAAGGATCTGGTTGTGGACCATGGATTTGAATGCGTCGGGTCAAGCGCTTCACAATCAGCCATTGACCAAATTATAGATTTAATCAATCCTCAGGGAATTATAAGTCTATTTGGCGTTAGCGAATATCCTATTCCAATTAATACCCGTATGATTTTAGAAAAAGGATTAACACTCCAGGGCAATAGTCGATCTGAACGGGAAGATTTTATTGGTGTAGTGGAACTATTGAATGAAAATCCTCATCTTTTTGATTATCTGGAAAAATTAGTTACCAATACCTGTGAAATAAATTCTTTGAATGACTTAAAGGAAGCATTTGATAAAGATTATATTTCCAAATTCGGTAAAACTATTTTAAAATGGAATAAATAATCATCTAACTTAAACGATTAAGAATTTTAAATGTTTCTACTGTGTAGTAATGTCTTTCTTCTTTTCTGCATATTTCCCTAAGCATGGATAATGCGTTTATATCGTCATTGCTGAGTGTTTCAGTGTTTTCCAGTTTATGTTTAATTCCATTGAGGACAGTTTCACATATGTTGTTTTCAACCTGTCTAATTTTAATATTAAAATCTGCCTTTGATTTGATGTTAAACTCATTAACATTAACATTTACATCTTTCGGACAGATAATGTATATTGAAATCGCTTTTTGGTGCTTTTCATGAATCTCCTCAGTAAGTTCTACATATTTTGCCAGTTCTTCTATGTCAAAATCGGTAATCTGAAATTCAAGATCAATGAATTCTCCATCTTCGGTTAGGAAAAAATCTCCTTCCTGATGAATGTTTTCGTCTAATTCGAGTTTTTCTGTGGGGACATGACATTTTATTTTTCGTGTGTCGTTAAATAATTCTCTAATTATTGATGTTCTAGTTTCAAAGTCTTTTTTTCTCATAGTATAACCTACAAATTTTAATGTGTATTGGTTATATCTATTTTTAAAGTTTATAAATTGGTTAGTTTTAAATTAAATCAATTTAACAGGGTTAAATAAATTTTAAGCAATGAAAACAATATTGTCAATCATTCATTTTACTATAATGTTTTCTGCTCGTTATTTATAGTTTAAAATTAAATAATTCTAATAGGTGATATTGTGGATTATGAGACTATTATTTCTGAAAAATTTCCAAACTGCAATGTTGAAGTAATAAAACCGGATTTTTTTGATATAGACATGCTGGTGGAATATATTACTGACGATATTGTTGTCTATAACCCATTTTCAGTAATGGTGTACAGGCACATGATTAGATTCATGATGAATGTGGGTCATCGAGGTAAAATATATTATTTGGATGGTTTTTCAGATGATGATTTGAAGGTAATTCATGGTGGCCTTTTGAAATTCACCTGGAAAAGAGATACAAAAATTAATCTGTTTAAAAATGCAGACCCTGACAGGGATATTTTGGGCTTATAATCTAAAAAATTCATCGCAATATTCACAATAATAATTGTATTCGCTCTCACAACAGTTTCCAATTATTATCTCACCTTTAAGGGATTCAATAGCCAGTTCATCTGTTGTGTCATGAAATACTTTTTTCAATGTTCTCATGCATTTCGGACAAGTTTTCATATCTCTATTTATTTAAATTATTAAAGTTAAATATTAGTGTAGGTGTAAAAAAATGCTTATTAATGTTGGCGCAGAATTTGGTACACATTTAGAATCTAGCGAAATAGCTGTTGAATTAGTAGATATTCTAAATAAGATACCTGAAGACGATTTTATACTGGATTTTAAGGATGTAATGTTTATTACAATGAATTACGCTCAAGCCTATTATAACGCTAAAAATGAATCCTCAAAAAAGATTTCAGAAATAAATATCTCTGATGAAATTAGTGTTGTAATGGGTGCCGCTGATGAAGCATGCAATCCTTAATTTTTTTCTTTTTTTCGAATTAATATTTAAATGTCAGTGTTAACAAATATTTTCACATGGAAATCACTAAAAAGCCGGTTGAATTAATAGAATTGTTTTATGATTTGATTTTTGTCTATGCGATATCCCAGTTAACCGCTCTAATTAATGAGCCGGTTGGAGGTATAATTCCTCCTTTTAACTTTTTCGCATATCTGATTTCATGTTTTGTAATCCTGCAGGCCTGGCTATATTTTACAAACTATGTGAATCGTTACGGGCAGTGGAGATGGTATGAGTATCTTATTGTATGTTTAAACATGATTGCAGTATTTTTCATGACAGATACCATTTCTATTGATTGGTACTCAATGCATTTTCCATTTATCGTTTCAATGCTTATTATTCTTTTAACCATTGTGCTTTTGTATGCAATTCAGGCTTACAAAGAAAAGTCTCTAAAGGGAGCAGCAGGCAATTCAATTACTATTTTGAGCATCGTTTGTACAATTTATGTTATAGCAATATTTTGTTCTATTTTCAGTTATGGGGATTATGTAATCTGGTTAAATGTTTTAGCGGTTCTGGCAGGTGCATTTCTGCCGTTTGTCATTAGAGGCAATTTCAGTAAGAACATTATTAATTTTCCTCATCTGGTGGAGAGATTTGAACTTCTGACAATCATCACTTTTGGTGAAGCAATTGTTGGGCTAACACATTTCTTTGACGTGACCCACATTGACTTTATACCTATTTGGTATTTTTAATAATATTGGCAATGTTCGGTTCCTATGTAATTCAGATTCACCGTTTGATGGAACATATGCGGGTTGAAAGGGCATTGAGGTTAATGTTCAGCCATTATTTCATTATCATAAGCATTAATCTGGTCACCGTAGCTTTTGAATTAATTCACTCTGGCGAGGTCAATGCTTTGTTTGCAAGTGGCCTAATGATTGTTTCATTGGTTATTTTTTACATTTCAATAATGGTCAATAAGGAATATTATATGCAAAATATTAAATTAACTAAAAAAGATATATTACTAATGGTAATAACTTTTATTTTAGGAATAGTTATTATTTTAATATTCATTTCAAATTTATATGCTTTCTTGATTGGAAGCTTGATTATAACTTTCGGCAATTTCATTATATTGCTGATGAAATATAAAAGGTGTTTAAGTGAGTGAACAAATATTAGAAATATTCAATGTTTTAAATTTTTTAAACAGTGGTTATGAGCTTGAAGATATTTTAAACGAAGGTAACTTTGGAACTTTTCCTTCAGCTGAGGATTGTATCCAATACCTGGTTAAAGAAGGATATCTTGAAGGTGATGTGGAAGCTATAGCTTCAGCTAGTGATGATAATGGGGAGTTAACTGCTGAAGAAGTCTCTAAAAAATACACTGTTGCTGAGTTAAAGGATATTTTAAGGGAAAATGGATTAAAAGTTTCAGGTAAAAAACAGGAACTTATTGAAAGAGTTTTACCTGTATTGAATGGTGAAAGTGAATCAGATGAGGTAACATTATCTGATTTTGATAAATCATATGATTTGGAATTAACAGACAAAGCCCGTGAGTTTTTAAAAGAAAATGATTGGATCGATTTATACATGTTTGCTCTTGTGGCTTTCAGATTTGAAGACTATGAAACCTATGTCAAAGGATCTTCTGAAGACAACATCAAAACAGCATTAAACTTCTGTGATGAAATCTTGTCAAGGGCATTGGTTGCAAATCAGTTTTTAGTATTCATTGACGCATTATCCGCAAAAGCTCATGTTTATGCATATGATGGAGATTACAGCTCATTTTTAGATTACGATTTACAACGCTACATTTTAGGATTAAACCCTATTTATATGGATGCACAGACTTATGCCACATATGATGTAATAAATGAAGCAAACATAATTAATTTAAAAAATGTGCTTGAAAAATTGGAAATGGGCAGTTTGAAGAAAAGATTTGATAAAATCTGGAACAAATCCAGTATTCACAGTATCACCGTGCCTAAAAAAACCTGTTATAAAATTTTACAAAGGGCTATTGCAGGCGCAGATATTGAAGAGCTCAATTTCGATTTAAAAGAGAAATACTTTAACAAAAAATTCGGAATCTAATTTATGAAGTCTAAAGTTGCAGGAATTGTCTTTTTAGTTGGAAGTCTTTACTATTTACTAGCTGAAGCTATTTCAGCAACTTTTTTCAATGCTTCTATTTTTAATACTTATATTTTTCACACTATTTCTGAGCTGGGAATTCCAAACGGAAACTCTCCGCTGTTCTGGTTAATGAATTCGGCTTTCATTTTAGTCGGGCTGACATTAATATTCGGCAGTTTTTATAATTTTAAAGATTATATAATTAAAAATAAGATTGTATTTTATATTTTTTCACTAATAACAGGTTTAGGTGTCATTATTGTGGGTTTGATTCATGGTGGAAATCCGTTAACATCCGGTTATCATACGTTGGGTGCAGTGATGGCGATATTGGGTGGAAATATAATGCTTGTTCTGGTTTCCAGGTCAATGGATGAGTTTGGAAGATTTCAAAAAGCAACATTGCTTCTGGGAATTATAGGTCTTGTTGCATTTTGGGCAATGTTTTTCAATATGGGAAATGCCTACATGCCTGTTCTTGAAAGACTTTCTGTTTATACCTTGATAATATGGAGTTTTTTAACAGGAGTTTATCTTTTAAGAAATTAAATTTATGATTAATTATTTTACTATTTTTTATTCATTACATCTATTTAATCAACCATTATTTTAATTTAATTGAGTTGGGTTTTGTAACTTTATTTTTGCATCGATGATATCTACATTTAAGTATAAAAGTATAAATACTTCGCAAGTTAACTAACAATATAGGTGATAACATGGCAAACTTGGATAAAGAAATTGAAGAAAAAATCTTAGCTATTGTTGAAAAATACCAAAAAGAAAACACAAAACTTTTAAACTACCTGATAACTGATGATGAGATTACTTTTTTCTCACCGATTGCTAACGGTAGTGAAATAACTGCAAGTGACTTGCAGAAAGTTGCTGAAATTTTAAACGGATCATTTGAAGGAATGGAAATTGTTAACCAAGAGTACAGATTCAAATTCAAATGCGGATTATAGGGGTTTAAACAATCCCCTATTCTTTTTTTAAATATTCTTTTGTAATTTTACATTCAACCATACATTTTGTACAGCCAAGACCTGCCTTATACTGTTCAATAATGTATTCTCCACATGCTTCAATGTCAATGATGTCTTTTCTGGTTAATCTGTCATTCCACTTTTGGGGATTTATCGCATTAACGGGACATGCATCCTGACAATTTGTACACTCATCGCATTCAGAATCGGTAATTGGTGTTCCGAATTCAAGAGGCATGTCGGTCAAAATTCCTCCAAGTGCTATTGCTGAGCCGTATTCCGGAGTAACTAGAAGAGCTGACCTTCCTATCCATCCCATTCCGGATTTGGTGGCAATTGTTTTGTATGGCAATATACTCAATAATTTTTCCATATCACATTCGTTACGTGTCATTGTCAATCCGAATGCATCATATCCCAGTTTTTTAATATACTCTTCGCCTTTCAGTGAAATTTCTGTTAATTTGTCAATTTGCTTGTGAAAGCATTTCCAGTAGGACTCATAATCCTCTTCATTAAGAAATTCCATGGCTTCAAGAGGAAGTTTTAAAACAAGGCTGATTCCGTTGGGCAAATCAACAAATTCATTTGCAAGACCATTGACATCAGCAAAACCTACCTTACTTGCACCTAAACTTATCAAGTAATCTTTAAGGTCATTCATCTCAGACATAATAATGATTATATTTTATGTACATATAAATTGTATTGTAATGGATTTCTAACTTAAAAACTTATAAATTATTAAATTAAATATTAAATGTAGTGATAAAATGAATGATATTGATGTTTTGGTAGAGGCTTTACCATTTATAAAAGAATTTTACTGTAAAAAAATTTTAATTAAATATGGCGGCCATGCAATGATTGATGATGAAGCAAAATCATCAACCGCCCGTGACACAGTCTTGCTTAAGTATGTCGGAATGGAACCTATAATTGTGCATGGTGGAGGGCCTGAAATTTCAAGATCAATGGAAAAACTTGGAAAGGAATCCAAATTTATTAAAGGTTTAAGAGTAACTGATGAAGAAACCATGGAAATAATTGAAATGGTTCTTGCAGGAAAAATCTCATCAGAAATTGTTTCAGAACTCATAAAACATGATACAGATGCAATCAGTTTATCCGGTAAAGATTCAAGATTAATTTATGCTCATAAAAAACCAGTAAGTAAAATAGATGATGAAATAGTTGATTTAGGTCTTGTTGGTGAAGTTGACGAGATTAATACTGAAATGTTGGAAATGTTTTTGGAATACGACGTTACTCCTGTAATTTCTCCTATTGGTATGGATGAAAACGGAAATGGATTAAATCTGAATGCAGATACTGCAGCAGGTGAGATTGCAGGTGCATTGAAAGCGGAAAAATTAATCATTTTAACTGATGTTCGTGGTGTTTTAAGAGATCCTTCTGACCCGTCAACATTAATCCAAAAAATTAGAATTTCTGAAGTACCTGGTTTGATTGAAGAAGGAATTATTTCCGGCGGAATGATTCCTAAAATCGAGACATGTGTAAAAGCTATTGAAAGTGGTGTTAAATCATGCCATATCATCGATGGTAGGGTAAAACACGCAATGCTTTATGAAATCTTCACAACCGATGGTATCGGAACTATGATTTTTAAATAATCATAGTTTTTCAATCTTTCAGTTCTGTTAGGAATAGCGGAACTTTGTCTTCTCTTTTTTCAAATTCACAGTATTCATAGAATCTGCTTTTTTCATGCATTGTAATAACAGCTATTCTCTGGTAATCCTTGTAGTGCTGTTTGACTTTTTCAACCAATGTTTTTCCGATTCCTTTAAGTTGATATTCCGGTTTTACAAGAAGATAATTGATGTAGGCGTTCATCACACCATCATCCATGGCTGAAATTAATCCAACTAGTTCGTCACCGTCCCAGGCTGAGTAAACGCAATTGATATTTCTCATTGCAAGTACTAGCTTTTTAGGAAATTCTCCGGAAGACCACTCAACTGACAGAAACAGTTCTTCCAGTTCTCTTTTTGAAAAGTTGTGAGTGTTCTTGTAGGTTATGCTCATTTTTATTCCTTAAACATTTTTCTAAGTTCTCTTCTAAGTAATTTCCATCCGTTTACTCTTGGAAGTTCTTCCAGTGCAAATATTTTTCTTGGAACCTTATATCTTGATAGGTTTTCACGTGCATAGCTGATCAGTCCTTCATCATCTGCTTCGTTTTCCCATACGACTGCAGCTACAGGGATTTCTCCTCTGTGGCAATCGTTAATGCTGAAAATAGCTATTTCTTTTACAGCAGGATATTTTATCAGGACTTCTTCAACTTCTGTAGGATAGATTTTCCAACCGCTCATTACAATCATGTCTTTTTTACGGTCGGTAATAAACAGACGGTTGTCTTCATCAAGATAACCAATATCTCCTGTTAAAAACCATCCGTCATCTAAAAATGAGGATTTTGTTTTTTCTTCATTTCCCCAGTATCCTTTTGCAACAGCAGGGCCTCTAAGTGCAATTTCGCCCTGTTCGTATTGAGGTAAAATCTTGGAAGAATCTACTTCATCAACAATTTTGACTTCTGAAAAGCATACTGGATGGCCTACACTTTCAAATCTGTCAGCTTCCCAGTAATCTTCAGGTCTGATGACTGTTCCGGTTCCTATAACAATGGTTTCAGACAGTCCGTAAGCGTTAATGATAGGGATCTGATAAGTCTGGTGGAAATCTTTCCAAATCTTTTTGTGAAGAGGTCCTCCTCCGGAAATGATTTCTCTGACAGTTTTCAGATGTTTTCTGGCATCCATTGTTGTCAATGAATGTATTACTGGGGGCATTCCAGTTAAAACTGTGACTTTTTCTTTTTCGCATAACTGGAGATATTCTTCAATATTGAATTGTTCAATTAGAATATAATAGGCTGCAGCTCTAAGTGCTGAAATGGACCATGAAAGCCCAACGTGTGCCATCGGATAGATTCCTAAATAAACATCATCCTGTTTTAATGTTAACACATCGCATTCATTATGTATTGCTGTAAAGTAATTTCCATGGGTGAGCATTGCACCTTTTGGCTGACCGGTAGTTCCTGAAGTATATTGCAGTTGACATAAATCATCCCAGTCTGTATTTTCAGCAGGCAATATCTCACAGTCTTTAAATTCAGAAATATTGTTGGGAATGTATGTTTCAACATCGATTAAATCTTTTGCCTCATTATCGGTAATCATTAGTTTTGCTTTTGAGTCGTTTACTATGTAGTCAAGTTCAACTGCAGTCATTATTCTGTTTGTCGGAATGGCTATTGCACCTATTCTCCAGATTGCAAAAAGTGAAAATAAGTATTCTTCGGAGTTATTCAAATAAATTAAAACACGGTCTCCTTTTGAGATTCCCAAATCTTTTAAATTACGTCCGATTTCAGAAACGATTGATAAGATTTCACCTGAATTGTATTTATTTCCTGTAGTTGGGTTATACAGCACGTCCTTGTCCAAACGTTTTGAATTTGCATCTAAAAAAGTAGTAATATTCAGCATTTAAATTAACTCCTTAACAATTGCTTTTGTCACATCCATTGTTGTTGAATTTCCTCCCAAATCGGGAGTTCTGATTTTGCACTCTGCAATTACTTTTTCAACCGCATTTTTGATGTTGTTTGAAATCTCCCATTCTCCAAGATAGTCAAGCATCATGGAAGCTGACAGAATCATTGAACATGGATTTGCAATGTTTTTACCAGCAATATCTGGTGCTGAACCGTGAACGGGTTCAAACAGTCCGTTGCGATCTCCGATGTTTCCTGACGGTGCAAGTCCAAGTCCTCCTACAAGACCTGCGCTTTCATCAGACAATATGTCTCCAAACAGGTTGCTTGCCACAATAACATCAAAGTTTTGAGGCTGTGTTACAAGATACATTGCCATTGCATCAACATAATAATCTTCAGTTTGAATTTGAGGATAATCCTTTGCAATTTTGTAGAAACTTTCTTTAAAAACTCCGTCTGTCTTTTTCAGGACATTGCTTTTGTGAACGCATGTAACCTTGTTCTGCCCTCTTTTCAAACATAAATTGAATGCCGCTTTTGAAATTCTCTCTGAAGCTTTTCTGGTGATTATTCTTTCAGCCATCATCTTTTCGCTGTCACCGTATTCGACCTGTGAGTAGAGCCCTTCGGTATTTTCTCTAACTATAACAAAATCAATATCGTCACGAATGCAATCAACGCCTTTATATGATTTTATTGGTCTGATATTCGCATAGACGTTCAATTCTTTTCTTAAATTTATGATTGGGCTTGGCTGACCTGGTGTTGATGTGGATGCTCCAAAAAGCACTGCATCACTATTTTTAGCGATTTTAATTGTTTCTTCAGGTAATGTTGTTCCGTTATTGTTAAAACACTCAAAACCAGCTTCTCCATATTTGAAACTAAAATTTAAATCTAGTTTATCAAGCATATATTCGCATGCTTCCATTACTTCGTTTCCTATTCCGTCTCCACTTATAATTGCAAGATTATACATTATTTCACTTAAAATTTTTTTTAATATATTATATTTGGATATTATCATTATATAGCAATTTTGTTTTACATTGAAATTTTGTTCGTATACTATCGAAATACTTTTATATATCCAAAGTTATAATTATACATTAACTACAAAAATAAATTCAGATTACCTTATTGAATTTGTGAGGGATTAAAATGGAAAGAAGTATCGATGAATTAATAGAATTATTAAATGATAAAGATGACTTTGTTGTTGAAGATGCAGTTGGTGAATTGGAATTAAGGGCAGATGAAGCTTTAGACCCACTAATTGATGCATTATCTCATAGAAAAAAACAAATCAGATTAAATGCAGCAACTTTATTAGGTGCAATAAATGACCCTAAAGCAATTCCTGCTTTAATTGAAACAATGCATGACAATAATAAATTAGTAAGAAGAGAAGCATCCACTGCAGTTTCACGTATGGGTCAACCAGCTGTTGATCCTTTAATCGAAACTTTAGAAGATGAAGACTGGAGAGTAAGAGGAGCAGCTGCATGGGCTTTAGGAAACTTAGGTGATGAAAAAGCTATTCCTGCACTTGAAAAATTACTTGATGATGAAAGTGGTTTTGTAAAACAAGGTGCACAAAGCGCTATTAACTCTATCAACAGATAAGCTTTAATTAGCTTATTTATTTTCTTTTTATGAGTATTTTTAAATGTTCAGTTGGATAATTCATAATATTTTTTTGATAAATCTCTGAGCATTATTTTTAATTTTTCTTTTTCTTGTGGCGTATAATCCTCAAAAATTTCATTTTCTATACTATCAATTGTTCTATTGAATTTCTGGGTTACTTTTCTTCCTTTGTCTGTAATTGTAACAATATTTTTACTTTTGTTTTCGGGGTTGGGCTTAATTTCATTGAACAACCTCGCCTTGAAGAAGGCGAGGATTCCTAGAGTTTTGTTTTTATTACTCAATCGTTTATTGAGTGCTTT
>NZ_SUTM01000033.1 GCF_015062935.1 Methanobrevibacter sp.
GAGCCGTATGAGGTGTAAGTCTCACGTACGGTTCTTAGGAGAGTTTGGGGAAGTAATTCCTCACTCTTATCCGACAATATTAGTGCAAGAGTGGAAATAACACTCAAAAAAATTGTTGAAGATTCAGCTTTCACCCACAAGGACGCATATGAACTTGGAGCAAAATTAATAGCTATGGGAAATGCTGAAGAGACAATTGCATTAATAAACACCAATCCAAATTTTGAAAGAATCATAAAACAAACCGAATACCATTTAATTGAAGCAAGAAAACAAGAACTTGAAAGAGAATTAAAAGATTTATAGGAGTACCATCACTATGGGTCGAGGAAATTCAGATATCATTTATTTTTTAGAACGGCATGAACAAGAAATAATAAACTGCTGCAGGAAAGGAATGAGCAACAACGAAGTCAGAGAACTATTAAAAACAAAATATGATAAGGATGTTGCAGACATTACCTATAGAAAATTCAAAGCTAATCTGAATCTGACTAAAAATGATTTTCTTGAAACATTATTGGATGAAATAATAGCTATGAAAACATCTGGAGCAACAGATGAAAGTGTCAGAAGATGGCTAGCAGAAGAACACGAATTTGAAGTAAGCAGAGCATCATTTTCAAGATTCAAAAAGAAATATCATTTAACAGATAAAGAAAAAGACCCAAGAGCCAGAGATAAAGAAGCATTAACAAACAGAGCCATTAGTCAAAAGCAAATAACAGACAATAATGTTCATCAAGACAATATAGACATAGCTATTGATACAATACTCCAGCAACAGGTCACAGACATTAAAACAGGCCTTGACAATCTTGACAAGATAACTAAAAATGCTGTAGACATTGAAATAGACTTTGCAAAAATAGATCAGGAAATAAGACACATAGCAAATGAAAAAAGTCTACCCAGATATTTACTTGACATAGCCGAATTAAAAGTCAGATATTTAGAATTATCAGTAAGAGCATTTGAAGCTAAAAACAAACTATTCAAAGATGAAATGGACAGACTATTCAAAAACAGAGTTCTTGAATTAGAAGATAAAAAAATAGAACTTTCACAAAAAGACATTATGAATGAGATAGAAGTTCTTGCAAAACAAATAGATGATAATAATGTATGATGAAAACGGCAAATTCTATTTAGACGCTAAAGATAAAGCCATTCTTCAGAAATGTGTATATGAAAACCCCTATATACCATTCAATCCATTTCCAAAACAAGCCGAAATGATATTAGCTTCAGAAAAGGAAGTCTTGATTGGTGGAGCAGCTGGAGGAAGTAAATCAACAAGTCTGTTAATGAGGGCACTGTTCTATGTTCAGGATGATGTAAATGAGTATCATGCGTTAATCTTGAGACGTACTTTATCTGACCTAAAACGTAAAGGAGCATTAATTCATAAAGCTAGCCAATGGTTAAATCGAAAGGAAATTCAAAATAATCCAAGCATCAAACCAAAGTGGGATGGAACAGAACATTCATGGACATTTCCAAATGGCAATTCACTAACTTTTGGATATTTAAGAAACATCAATGACTTAGATACTTATCAGGGTTCAGAATACCAGTTCATTGGCATTGATGAATTAACACAACTTGAAAGATTCAAATATATCTATATGCGCTCAAGGGTAAGGAAAACAAAAGACAATAAACTTCCAACACAGTTAATGTGCTCAAGTAATCCTGGTAAGCGTGGAAACAAATGGGTACGTGAAAGATTCATAGAAAAAATAGATACTGACATCCAAGATAAAGACCAAATAAGATTCATTAGCTCAAGCTATTTGGATAATATCTATTTGGACAGAAAAGACTATGAAGAATACCTTATGGGACTTGACAGAGTTACAAGGGAACAGTTAATGAACGGTAACTGGTATGCTTCAGTTAAAGGTCAGCTATTTGATGAATCAGACTTCCACATAATCTCTCATGATGAATACATGAAAATACCAATCGTTAGAGTTATCAGATACTGGGATCTTGCTGCAACCGAAGTATTAAACGATGATAAACTTAAAGGTAGTGATCCAGATTTTACTGCAGGAGTTCTACTGGCTAAAGATCTAAACGGCAACATTTACATTTTGGATTCATATGAATTTCAGCTTGAGTCACGAAACTTGATCAATGAAATTATTAACACTGCAGCACGTGACAAGTCAGATGTACAGTATATTGAACTCGATGGGAGCACAGGCAAAAACTTCGGATTATTAATAATTGATGAGTTAACAAGAAGAGGATTCACTACAGGTACTGGTAACTCAAGAGAGAATAAAGTAGACCGTGCAAGAAGAGTTTCAGCAGATATTCAATTGAATGGAATTTACCTGGTTGGAAAGGATAGAACAGGGTTCACGAAAAAATGGGCCATGGAATTTTTAGAGAAAATAACTGCATATCCAAATGAAGCTATTCATGATGACTGTGTTGTGGCGTTTACAGGAGGTTATGAAAAAATAGCTACAGAAAATCAAACTAAAAGAGTTAATGTTGATAAATGGTATTCGACATGAAAAAAATAAATTATAATTTGATAATAATTTATTTATTCTCTTATTAACAGATTGTAATATAATTAAAATTAAAAAAATGGAGGATTTAATTTTATGAATAATATAATATTTAACGACTGTGAATACCGTTATATTGATGATAACGATGAATTATCATGTAAAAACAAACAAGGTACTGACATTGGTTGCGATAACTGTCAGGAAAATATTCATTTAAACTGTGATAATTTCAATGCAAAAAAAGATTTCTGCTTAAAATTCTTTAGAGATAACATAAGTGAGTTAAAAGAATGTCAAGAAAAAACTGTATTTAATGACACTGACTTAAGCCGTAAATGGTCAAATTAGCTATAAAAGTAGAACAAAGAGTTAATGTGGAAAAGTAGTATTCCACATAACACTTTAGATTTATTATTCGTCTTTATTTTCAGTATATGCTTTTAATACTTCTTGCCAGGAGTTAGTGTTAACGTTAATGTCAGTTATGTAAACCCAGTCAAGAATATCTTCTAGTTCTTCGCCATTGATTCCTAATACTTCAATAGCTTTTTCCAATAGAGTTTCATCAGGAATTAAACTTGGTTTAAAATCATTCCATAGGAATCTCCAGGCTTTATCTCTTTCTTCATTTTCTGCATTTTTCCTACTTTCTTCAGCATCGTAGTTTTGATTAATTAAAAACAATTCTACTTGCAATCTACCAATCTTATCTGTGATTTCATTAACGTTTCCTATTGGAAATATTCCATCTGCATAACCGAAGTAATGCTTTAGACATTCTTCAACAAAACCAGATAGATTAGGTATATGTTTTTTTGCTTTTTCTAAAACTTCTTCTTCAATACTAATCTTTAAACTTTTCTTACTCATACTCTCAGCTTCCATTGGTAATACTCAATTCTCAAAAAGGTGTCAGGGGTCTTGAAATATTATGACCATATGGGCATTATGACCATATGACCATGATTTCAAAAGTTACCTTATAGAGATTTTTTCACATTCGAATATGCAATGTCAAAAATACCCTCACGATTAATACCTTTCTCATGACATAACATGCCACACTCCATTTCCAAATGCCTCAATGATTCAGCAGATAATGGAGTACCTTCAATAGCTATATTGCTTTTAATCATATTCTCCATATCAGATATAACACTTAATTCATCTTGTGAATGAATTCCATGCAATGCACCGGCTGTTGCTAATGTTAATCCTAAACCGCTTAATGCTTCTTTATAGATATCAATAGCTTCAATAGCATCTGTTATTGTAGCTTCTTGTCTGTATTCACATTTTGCTCTAGCTATTGTTAATCTCTCCAAAGCTTTCAAATCCCTTGGTGTGATTGGTTTTCCGTCACTAGTTTCCAAAGCAGTTTTTCTTGTATTAACATAAAATTCCCTAAGCAATATTTTTGCATCTTTACTTAAAACGGGAAAGCAATTTGCCTTCATCCATGTGATATATTTCTTAAACAAATCAATATCCAGAATTTCAGATTCATCAAGAATGAAATCCTTATTAAGCAATGCATCAGCAAGTTTGGAATCCTTTTCTTTATCAACTTCATCTGTTAAGACAAATATCAAATCAAAACGGGATAGGTTTGATTCAGGTATGTCCAGTTGATCTCGATATAATTTGTAAGGGTCAAACTTACTGTACTTGGGATTTGCACCTGCAAGTATTGATGTTCTAGCTGACATGACTTGAACGAGTCCTGCTTTTGCTGAGCTAACACTTGACTGTTCCATAGGTTCGTTCAAACTCTTCTGTGCTGACGGTGAAAGCTTATCATATTCATCAATACACAATACGCCGGTATCTGCAAGTACTGTTGCTCCCGCTTCCATTGTCCATGTTCCTGTCAATTCATCTTTAACGGTCGATACTGTCAATCCTGCCTGTGATGTATTTGTTCTGGATATGGTAATGTTTTTAGGTGCTCTCTGTTTCATTGATTGTATTAATTGGGATTTACCTATTCCTGGATCTCCAATCAATAGCACATGAATTGTCCACCTGTCCATCATGCTGGATTTGAAGCTATCATTTAATGGTCTGTTGCCTTCAAATAATTGAAGAATCAAACCTTTCTTTATCATATCATAACCGTAAACTTCAGGAGCTAAACTATGCCATAACAATTCAAAAATATCATCCTGCTTAGATAGATTAATTATTTCTTTTACATCTTCTTCAGATATTCGTGAATCTTCAAAAACATCATCAACGGGAGTGATGTTGTGAATATGGATAATAAATTCATGTCCATCACTTCTGCCTTTGACTTTACGGGGTTCGATTTTGAAAATACCAGTTACATTAACAACATCACCTACTTTTAGGTTATGAAATGGGGAGGCAAGATAATCCAGTACAATAGCTTTGAATTCTCTTGTGCTGCCACCACCCCTTAACTCTAAAGGTTCCTCCAGTTTCAGTAATCTGTAATTCCTGTAAATGCTACTGTCTTTATCAAAAAACATGGATTTGCTGGTTCCTGCACATTGATTGTTTTTACAGAATTTTGGAATCACTTCTGCCTGATTGGGGTCGTTAATGTTAACCAGGTTTATTGTTCCGCATTCTCGGCATATGTAACATGCTTGTTTCAAATCAACTCTCACATCAGTTATGTTTTTTATCATGGCTCTGGTGCTTATCCATTTGTTATTGCTTGTGGCATCTAAATCATGGAGATTATCTCTTTCAGGCACATTCATGAATTTCAAGGCAACATTGCCAGTATTGAAAATTTCTTCCATCTGATCTATAAATTCATAAATCTGATGTTTCCAGAAATCTTTTCCAGACTGCTCAATTAGGAATTGATTTAGGCTTTCATAATCAATACTGACTTTACACTGTTTATTTTGAGATTTGAGCTTTTCAATCTCTTCGAAATGATTATCTTTAATGTATTTTTTCAACAGTGCTTTACCGCTTGCCATTGTGAGTTAACTCCATTAAATATAGCTATTTCACTTGGACATCACGTACAATGAAACTGTAATAGACATAGCTTCCGGTTTTTTCCTTAACCTGAATAGTCATCTCACCTAATCTATTTACAAACTCACGGTATTCAGCAAGGTTAACATTTCTGATGATATTGGATTTACCAACAGAACCTGCATTTTCCAATTCGAGAATGCTGGTAATGAAATCAAATAATACACTACCTTTACGAATGTTTTTGTGGATGTCACCATCGTTTTTGAGGTTAACATTGATTTCAATATACAATTGGTCATCATCCTGGAAGATGTATAATTTGAATCTGTTAACGGTTTTTTCTTCGCCGTCATCATCGAATGTGTATGAAGTTACAGAAGACATTTCTGGCCTGCCGGTTAGGAGTTTACCATCTTCAAAGTCTTTTAATTCTGCTTTTTCATATCCGTCTGGAATTTCTACAATTTCTTCATAATCTAATTGTGTATCTGTGAATATTGTCTGTTTATCGTTAAAACTCATTTTATCATCTCATTTAGAAATATTAAAGAGGATTTAGTTTGCATCCTCTTTTAAAAATTTTGATTGGCTTTGGATTGTTTTTTCAGCTGTCATTTCTTCAGCACTAACTTCTCCAGCACCTATCAGTTCAGCTATTGCACGGTTGGTTGCACGTGTCTTTGCAGTAGACATTATAGTGTGATCGCTCACTTTGTCTTTTCCTTTTTCACTGCGGGAACACAATGCATCTGATTCAACACTACGGCCATTAGGTAATGTTGCTCTAATGCAATAGTAAGCTTCACGTACTCTTCCCATTTTGGTCCTTTCAATGTCACGATCAACAATGTGAGTGTCAACATTGAATGCACGTGATAGCTTTTGCCATGCTGATTTTTTCTTAAAGTGTCTTTTCACTTTAACGTAGTTTCCGTTCTCATCTTTTTCTTTTACAATAATTTCCTGATAATCTGTTTCATTTAATAATCCTTTACAGAGTTTTTGATAAGCGTCCCATTGTTCAATAGCTACATCAACATTTGGAACATTATCGGTAGCTATTAATTCAGTTTCTTTAGAAACTTCTGGACTTTCTATAATTTCGGCTTTAACCATTTTATCACCTTTTATAATCCTACAGTACTTGTTATAATTCCAATCCAACCTATCACTAAAGCAAATAATATGCTGCCAATTAATATTAATCGTGGATTGAGGTTCATCGGTTCAGGTTTAGGATATAATCTAACTGGCTTAGACATTTTTGTTAGCTCCGTTATTTTTCCTAAATCCAACAATATATGCTTCGCCTCTTCTGAATTTTACAAATCCAATATCACCTTCAGCCGCATAGTGCATTAATGACAATAGCTTTGCATGAATTTGGGTAACATATGCTTTTTCTCTACCCTTAACCAATACAGTTCCATTGTCATCAATATGGAGGATTGTTTGTTCTACATCACATTTGGCAACTTTAATCTCTCCATTGTGAGTTAAAATGCCATGGTAATTATTTTGGAATTGATTAACGGTGGTTGTCATTTGATCATCTCCGTTAATGCAATGTTTTGAAAATGGGGAATAGCTATTCATACTATTCACCTGATTCAATTTTATCAAATAAATCCCACATTCTGTCCCATATGTTTTTTGGAACTATTACGTGAGGTTCTCCGTCAATGTCTTTCATTTCTATCATAATTAAGACTCCTGTTAATGTTTTAATGTTGTTCATCCGTCTGGCGTTAATCAAGTTTCATTATCTTGATCCTGTATGACTTGAAAAATTCCCTTTCACTTTGAATGTTTTCGTTTTCCTGAATTTCAGCAATACATTCTTCAAGTGCCCTGAAATTATTGAAAATTATTATTTCATTGGGCTTGGGTTTAATTACTTCACACATTATGTTTTGTCTCCTGTTTTTTCCCTTGTGGGTGTATATTCAACAATCTAAAACTCAATGTGGGTCAGAAGTCTTTGAAATAAAAATAGTAGGTTGTTAAAAATAGTTTTCAATTATTTACCGGATATTTAGAGTAAAATAAGTCTTTTAATTTAAAATGTATAAATATTTATATATTCCTTAAAATAAACTAAATATTGGGTTAAGTTTTGAAAAGTATTAATTTTTAACATCGTTTGGCGACGTGTCTAATTATTTTTATTTTTCTTACTGACCCATTAGGATTATATTAAAAAATAATATAACTCGTTGTCCACGAAAAATTATTTTTGTATAATCCTTTATCATGATCTTTTTTTCTCATTGCTTTTTTTGATATTTTACCTCCAGATATTGATTTTCAGGCCGTACTAAAAAAAAGTTGTACGAGTGTGAAAAATTGTTCTCACTTCGTAAAATTGCTTTCAGTTAGTAATGGCTAATCATAGTTTGTCAAAATGAATATATAAACATTACTATTCTTATTTTAATGAATAATATTCAGTAGAAAGAGTTATTTTATATTAAATTGTACACCCTAAAAAAATAATCATCGGTGTTTTGAAAATTGGTGTTTAGAAAAAAATAAGAAAAAATGTTGAAATGTATAATTTACATTTTCAACTTAATAATTTTTATTTGATATTCATTAAGACTTCCTTTTTAAGCTGTCTGATTTCTTCATCAATACCGTCCATTCGTTTTTTATACTCTGCATTTTCCTTTTCCATCTTAATAAACTCTGGAGATTTAACGGTAATCTTTTCAATCTCTTTGCTCATGGTAAGTGCAGGCAAATGCTTGATATATTCTTCTTTCAGGTCATCAGGATTGGCCATAAAGTAAGCGGTATCAGTTTGGTTTTTAGCCTTTCCCTGCAATTCATTTACCTTTTCCATTGGCATGCCGTCATTGTACAATGCGCTTGCATGAAACTTTCTAAGCATGTGGCTGCGGAAACGGTTGTAGTTGCCAACTTTACCTAAGTTTAATCTTTCATTTACAAGTGAAAAGCCATGTGTAAAATAATTGGGATCTACCTTAAAAAGTCGACGGCGATCAAGTAAAGAGTCTATTCTCCACAGCAGGTAATTGTTTATTGCAAGAGTTGCTTCAGGACTGCAGAATGTGGTATAATGTTTTCCTGTTTTTTGTCTTTTGATGTGAAATGTTGGAACTACACCTTCACAGTTACCCAAATCCGCAATTATATCAAAGATATTGGTTTCGTTTGTGTATTCACTTAATGCCTCAATATAATCTCCGATTGTCAGGTTTAGTGTTTCCATTCTGGCACAACCGCTGGATGCCATAAATAATATGATAGGTTTAATTGTTGGTGTAGCCACATCCACGGCCTTTCTGATGATTTCCTTATCTGGCAGGTCCTCAAATTGTATGGGTGCAGATGTGTTTGCAGCTTTTTTATTTATTTGAGGTAATTCGAAAAGTTCAATTTCATAATACCTGTAGATTACAAGTATAGGTGTGAACATTGCTTTTACAGTATTCAATGAAAAATTGTCAAGAAGGTATTGCCTGAAGGTTAACAGTCTTCTTTTTAATTTTCTGCGTTTCCATTTTATACCGGCATCCTCTTCTGCTTCTGCTTCGTCTAGGAGTTCTTTCAAACTCATTCCACAAAATTCAGTATACTTTTTCACAGCGTGTTTGTAGATTCGCTCTGTTCCCTCGCTGTGGTTTTTCATAATATGTATTTCTTCAATTAACTCGTTGTCCATAATATCACTTTCTATTTTTTTAATATTATAGGATTATAGTGAGAGCATTTGACAAGTAATATTTGTTCGTAAACTACAAAACAAATTTAACTAAAAAGTAGTAGATAATTCATTTACTTTTTAATTTTTTTTGTTCGTATTATATCGAACAAATTTCACTAAAAGTAGTAGATAATTTGAAGTGTGTTACGCCAACTCCAACATGAAGCTGGTCAAAAGGAACCAAAAGTTGCATAATCCAGATTCGCCCTTGCTGATTGGGGAAGTTAAAGATGGTGATGTTGTAAAAGAGGTTAATGAACCCAGCTATATTGATTCACAAACTAGGTTGCTTTGATTTTTAGTTTTGCAATATTGGGGTATGTTTATATTAAGAGAAAATTACATTTTCAATAGAGACAATCTCTGCTTTACCTGCATTCAATACTATTGAACTGGCCCACATTATGGAAGGCGAGGAAGTTTAATGTACAAGATTGTGTTTAAAGAAAAAAGAAGAAGAGAAAACTATCTGACAATACTTTTAGCAAAGTTTACGGCTTCGTTTATATCTTCTTCGTTTGGATGACCTCTATGAACGAATTTAAATTGTCCTCTGCAATGGAATTCTCTATCATCCATGTTTAATCCACATTTTTCAGCTTCTTTTTTTATTTGCTTATAGGTTGATTCGATAAGAGCTGCGGATGAGACATTAACAATACTTCCAACATTCACATCAATATTTTTGAGGAATTCCTTGACTTTTGAATCTGCTCCAGCATTATATACACTATTTCCCAAGAACAATATGTCAACATCTTCGTTTAAAGGTTCATCTATTGTTTTTGGAGCAACACCGATAGCTTCACCTATTGCTTCTGCAAGTTTTTCAGTATTTCCAGTTTTTGAATAATATCTTATTGCAATTTTCATTTTAAAACCTTCCTTGAATTGTATTACTACTCACAAACCCAACTAATTAACTCATTAATTTGGCTTTGTTGGTCGTCTTTACTTTCAAATCCTTTAGGATCATTGTTTTCACTACACATAACATTTTTGTGAGCACCAAATCTTAATACTCCAAATTCAAATGCGACATGTTCAGCTACAGGTGTGTAATCTGCTTCTCCTCCACCATAGCTGAATACTATACCTATTTTTTTTGATTCGTCTGGTGCTTTCATCTCTTTTGCAGGATTGAATTTGGAATAGAATCTGTCAATTAAAGCATCGACCATTCCAGGAAGCCTTCCAAAGAAAATAGGGGTGATAATAAATGCACCGTCACATTCTTCCAGATCATTGATTAAATCATATGCATCATCTTGAACTATGCATTCGTCTTTTGCCTTACAAGCATTATCAGCTTGACAAAATCCGATTTCTTTATCTTTTATATTGAATATTTCAACGTCTCCATCAATTTTTTCTTTGATGAAATTTGCAATTGCATATGAGTTTCCTTTTCTTGTACTTCCATTTATAACGATATATTTTGCCATAATTAATACTCTCCTTTGTTGAAATAACTTTAAAGTTATTATATATTATGATATATGAGGTCGTATTAATATAGTTAATCGTTATATAAATGTAGCAGGTGCATAATGGTAACCTTTAACAACACTATAGAAACATTTTTAAATTCACTCCTACAAAGACTATTACATGAGTGAAAGTGATGAAATAATCAAAAGACTGGACAGAATAGAAAATGAATTGATTACAATAAAAGAAAATAATTACAATCAAAACCTTCAAACTGCCATTGAAAGCATTAGGGACACCTACTCTAATTCAATCAAGAAAAATTTTGCAGACAATCTGGGGGAGAAGTGTAGTGAATTTTATCTCCCAAATTGCAAAAATGAAGAGTGCAAACAATTTATAGTCCAAGAGTTCAAAGAACTTTTTTTAAATACTCAAGAAACAGACCTCAACAAACTTAATGAACAGCTGGATGAAAAATTTTATTCTGTATGTGGCGTAGAATGTAGTCCATGCTACAATAACTTTAAGGAATACTTCTTTGAAGAGTTGAAGATGATCAATTCCATTAATGTGTCATATGAACTTAATGAAAATGAACCGATTGAAAAGTTGGATGTGGATATGTTAATTTCCGATGTATTTGAACCGTTATCGAGCAAGCAAAGGGTTATCATAATAGAATCGTTATATGTAGAAAACAAATCATATACTCAACTTTCACATTTAACTAAATTAAGGGGAGGAAACCTACTGTTCCACCTTGAAAAACTACAGGATGCAGGTTTAATCTCACAAAAACAAGACCGTGGCGAATACCTGCTCACAAAAAAAGGTTATACAACTTTGTCCTTAATAAATCAATTTCAAAAATTAATGTAATTACAATAATTGGCCACATTTATACGGGTTATAATGTGTCATTGAGAAAGAATTTGCCAAGCAATATTGTTTTCACTGTTCACGAACAAATTTCACTATACGTATCGGAGAATTTGGTTATTATTATGCCCACGCCAATATGGAACTGGTCAAAAGGAACCAGAAGTGACACAATCCTAATTCTCCGTTGATACTTGCTGAGATTAAAGAGAGGGAGTTGTAAAAGAGGTAAATGACCCAGCTATATTGACAGCCAACAAACATTGATTTGATTTCGCCAATAAAATTATTGTTTTGAAATTATAATATTGTTATCATTCTTAAATATTGTTTTATTTTATTTTAATCGTTTATTATTAAAATAAATAATTTTAAATAGTTTATAATTAATAATATCTATAAAAATATGATTAAATTTTTTATTTATTTTTTTTGATATATTTCTTAAAATAAATTAGTAATTGCTTAAATAAAATTAGTATAATTACTTAAATATGAATAGTATAATTACTTAATTGGTGGTATGTGGAATATATTAAAAGATATGTTTTGCATATAATGTAATATTTATAATTTTAAAACTAAATTATTATCATGAAAAAGTTTTTGAGTGTTGCATTAAAATTCCAATGGAAAACAATAGTGTTTATTTTCGCATTAATAATCATTCAGACATTCGTTCAAATGGAAATAATTGATTTGTTCGGTGCGGCTTTGACTGGAGTCAAAGAACAGAACGTTGATTTGCTTTTCAAATCAGGATTATATATGTTAATGTATACCGTCATTTCAATGATTGCCGTTTATGTCATCTCTTTTCTCACAACAAGAGTGGCTTCAAAATCAGCATATACTGTCCGTGAGAAAATATTCCATATTCTGATGAACTTGCCTCGTGAGGAAATTGATAAATTTAAAATTTCAGGGCTAGTTACAAGGTCAACCAGAGGTATGTCCTCCGAACAGGGATTTATAGTGATGATACTCGAACAGTTAATGCTTATTCCAGTTACATTCGTAGCAATTGTATATGAAATAGCATTGATTGATGGAACTTATGCATTATTTTTCTTAGGATTTATTGGTGTTCTTTCTGCAATCATAATTTTTAGAATGAAACAGATTGTGGAAATATTTTTCAGAGCTAAAAAGACATATGGTAAACTAAATTTATTATTCTTATCCAAAATCAATGATATAGCTGGCAGGATTCCATTTAACAAACAGGAGTATGAAGTCGAATTTGAAAAGGCATGTGAGAACTCCTATGATAAAAATGTCATCTATATTAAAAGTCAATGTTACCTCGGACCAATATTAATGTGGGGTTTATATGTTATTGTCCTGGTTACATTGGCAATGGTTAATTCAGGATACACCATTGGATTTGAAACTGATAGTGTAATTGATTCATTCATTATTCTGGTATATGTTGCCTACTTCATCACTACTCTAGCTAATATTCCTGCATTAATTGACAGATGGCCACGTGCATATGCCACTTCTGTGCGTTTGGAGGAAGTCTTGAATATTGAAGATAAAATCATAAAATCCAATACAAATGATAATCTGAAGGAAATAGAGATTGTTGAGGAGGATATTGCTCAAGAGGCTAAGGGCATATGGGATGAAAGAAAGGGTATCTCTGAAAAATTCACTGCATTGTTAAAAGAGGATAAGGCCAAAGTAAGAATATCAATGATTTTACTTACGATATCCACATTGTGCATGGTTTATGCCCCAAAAGTTGCCGGAAAAACAGTTGATTTATTGGCTTCCAATTGGAATTCAACTAATGACCCTGCTATCTACATTAGTCTTGCCCTGTTGCTGGTATTGTATTCAGTAGGATATCTGTTTAAATTACCTCCAAAGAGAATCATGGGGGCCACAGGTGAAAAAGTAGCATATGATTTAAGAGTGAAATTATTTGATAAGCTTGATGCTGTTGGTTCCGATTTCATTCAGGAAAATTCAAAGGGTCTTGTTCTATCCAGACTAAACAACGATGTGATGAACATCAGGGAGTTTGTTTCATCTAAATTTACTGAAATTTATGCGCAGATTCTATTTATAGTCTTTGTAATAGTGTTGATTGTGATGACAGACTTCAGGTTGAGCTTAATATACCTTGTGATATTGCCGGTTTATGCCGTTTGCTTTTATGTATGTGATGTCAAATCTAAAAACTATTACGATGGTCATCAAATGCAGTTGGGGAGATTGATGAGCTATTTTGAAAGAGGCCTGTCAAATCGTGATTCATTCCATGAAAAAGGGTTTAAAAAAATGAATCAAACTGTAATTGACTATTATGTCAAATCCAAAAACGTTACTAATTTTATGGTGCCTGTTACAACCCTTTTAACAAATATAAGTAAGATAACTGTTTATATTGCGGGGATTTACTTTTTAGCAGGTAATGAGATTCAGATAGGGACTCTATTGGCAGTTATTATGTATGGGCAATTATTAACAGATCCTATTAAAAAGCTAAGTTCCTCGATGGCCACTATTGAAACTTCATTTTCAAGCATCAAAAGGATATTTGCAATCATTGACTATAAAAACGATAAATAATTGAATTTCAATCATCTTGATGTCTGATGTAAGCTCAATTATTCTTGCAATTTGAATTGATGCTTTTTTTGAATAATTCTTTGAGGTTTCATAATCCGATTTGCCATTGATGATTGGTGTTGTTGTAAAAGAAGTCAATGAACTCAGTTATATTGATTTACAACAAAAATTATTTTAAACTAAATTATATTATTTTCCTTCTAGACGTTTAATATCTAAAATCATTTGATCAAAGTCAGAAATGAAGTTTTCATCTTGCACTACTCTGAATTTTTCATATTTTTCAAGCACATGTTCTCGTGCTTCTTCAGCAGATATCTTACCTTTGCCAACAAGAATTGGCAGCCTTCGAAGTTTAAGGTAGTCATCCAGCAGTTCTTTCCAATCTTTCATACCCATTGGGATTCTATCCTCTGCGCGTGATTCGGCTAAATTCAAAAAACCTTCTACTAAACTATTTAATCTTGATAATTCATTTTGATTCAAATAATTTTTGGATATGACCACGTCACTTTGTAGTATTTTTCCATTTGGTGCTTTTTTCCAGGTTGTCAAGCCCATATGAGGATTTTCAATATCGCTTCGTGTTTCTATGAGTTCTGCTGCAGTATGGTTGCTTATTGCAAATATCAGTTTGTTTTGTACTGTGGCAAAGAATTCTTTTGTTATGTCTGCATCTTTGTTATAATCAAAGCTTGTTGCATAAATGTCTGTGATTTTTTGATTGAATCTTCTCTCTGAAGCCCTTATTTCTCGTATGGTTTCTAATAATTCATCGAAATAGTCTTCTGTAAATCTTCCACCTTTTTTCAGAAGTTCTTTATCGATGACAAATCCTTTTATCATATATTCCTTTAATATTTTATTGGCCCAACGGCGGAACTGTGTTGCTTCTTTACTGTTTATTCTGTATCCTATTGATATGATTGCGTCAAGATTATACCATTTTTGGGGCCTACCTCGATTATTTGATTTTTTTAAGGATTTCTTAATAAAATTGGGATTGTCTTTAAAAAGGTCTTTAGAAGATATGCTTACTTCTTTTTCATCTAGCTCTCCTTCTTGGATTATATTTGAGAAATGCATTGAAATATTGGCTGATGTTGTTCCAAATATTTCTGCTATGACTTTTTGACTTGACCATAATGTTTCGTTTCCAATTATAAACTCAGCTTCTATATCGTTCTGTTCGCTTTTGTATAGTAACTTTTCAATAAGTTTGAATTCGGGCATACACTTCCTCCTTGGTTTAATTTAAAAATTTTTATAATTGGTTTTATATATGTTAATGATTATTATATCCAATTTTTGTTAGAGCATTTGATAAGTAATATTTGTTTAATATCTATTGCTAAAGTAGTAGATAATTCCGCTACTTTTCGCCCTTATCTGTTCGTATGTTGTAGAACAAATTTCACTAAAAGTAGTAGATAATTTCTATATTGTTACGCCAACAGCAACATGAAGATGGTCAAAAGGAACCAAAAGTTACATAATCTTGATTCTCCTTTGTTGATTGGTGATGTTAAAGATGATGATGTTGTAAAAAAGGTTAGAGAACATTGTTTCATTGAAACTCACGAAAAAGTTCTACCACTTATGCATATTTTTCAATCAACTTTATACAAATATTTTGAATTAATATTCATGAAAAGAAAAAGTAGCTATTAATTATATATAATTTAAAAAAGTAAAATATTATTAATTAACATAATTGAGGTATTATATGAAAGGAGACGTATATTACGGTAAAGGTATAAGAGAGTTAAAAGACAGCCATCCTGACTTATTTGATTTGGTATCCAACATTAATGAAACTGTATGGGACGGTAATGTCTTGGATTATAAAACTCAAAAACTGATTGCTATTGGTATTACTGCTTCCCGTGCAGATCCAAGAGCTACCAAAAAACAAATCAGAAGCGCTATTGAAGTATTGGGCATTACAAAAGAAGAAATCGTGGATGTTTTAAGAGTTGTCTTATTAACTTCAGGTATGCCTGCATTTTCCAAATCACTTCAAATTCTAAACAGTGTCACTGAAGCTATTGAAGAGGAAAGAGAAGATAAGGCTTAACTCTTTTCTTTTTTTTTAAATTATTTGATAAACTATTTCTAAAACACAAAACACCATAAATAAAATCATCCCGTAATTTAGAAGCATTGTTTTTATAGGATGGGTTAAGCTGATTTCTGTTTTCAAACCGTTGAATTTGGATTTTTTATAACTTGTCAATGAAATCAAACCTATCAAAATGCACAATAATATAACTGCGGTATAGATTAATACAACAGCCAGATCGCCTATTGCTACGTTTCCTGCAGCTATTGCCATTGCACTTTTTCCAACAAATAGGCTTACTACTGATCCCATTAAATTAGCGCAAATGTGCAATAAGATGGGATATAGAATAGTTCCTGTTTTTATATATACGTATGCTAGAAATCCTCCCATTAAAAATGCATAGAAGAACTGATTCAGGTTTCCATGGAAAAATCCGAATATCACTGCAGATAATATTATGCTGACCCTGGCGCCGTATCTTATTGTTCTGTCAACAAGGAGTTTTCTAAAGAAAAATTCTTCAAAAACAGGACCTATGATGCTGATTAATAATAAATTCAGCCACACGTCTGTTGAATTTATCAGGTTTTCAACAGGATTTGTTATTGTTGTTTGTGTTAGCCCGCCTAGCAGGCTTGTCAGTATTAATCCAATGAGATTTCCTGCCCACATCAGTGTTAATGTTATTGCAAAATATTTCAGGAAAGTTAAAACGCTTATGCCATGCCTTTCGAGATGTCGTGTGTCAATTTTTTTCATCAGGAATAGTATTATCGGCAGTGGCAGAATATAATTGCAAACTGCAGACATTATTGTCAGATAATTGTAATCGTTGATTATGTCAATGTTTAGCATTGATATTGCGTTTATTGCAATTACCTGTATTATTATTGCTGAAACTGCAAGAATGAGATAGTTGAATCCTACTTTTGAAAAAAACTTTTTGTGGATATTCAAATTTTCACCTTGTCTTATTTTTAATTTAATTTAATATTTATTTTTTCCTTTAAAATTTAGGCATTCCAAAATATTTATATAATATCAGCAATAAAATTAGGTATACCTAAAAATTAGAGAGTGTATTATGAGAGCAAGACATGGTGGCGGCCATTCAATTGGCCTGGAAATTGGTAAATTTGTTTTTTCAGAATTGTTGGCATCATCTTACAAATCCCGATGGAGAATTGGTAACGATATTCACAAATGCACATTATGCGGTAAATGCCAAATGCTTTGCCCTGTTAATGCCATAACAGTCAGCAGGCACAACAAGACCTGGGCACTAAACAACAGGCGATGCAGACAATGTCTGGAGTGTATAGTCAAATGTCCTTCTCGTTCGTTAACTCAAGTGAGATTATGACTTTATAGGTAATTTTTTCCATAAATTTTTTGGAAAAACTAAAAATTATTTTGGCTTACATAAATTATTTTTTGGTATAACTTAATAAAAATTCTTTGATTTGCCTAAAACCAATTTTTAAACCGAATTATTTATATATGATGATTTATTTAATAGATATTGTCAGATAGCTCATGTAAAATAAATATAATTTTTAGGTTTGCATAAGTTTTGAGATCAGGTTCAAAACACTTTCATGCTGAGCGGAAGTTTTTGTATCCAGTAATAAAAAAATTTTAAGAATAAATATTGAAGTATATTGCTTCATTTTTTTTTAAATTGGATGGATGGTATAAAAATGAATCGTAATGAAATAATTGACAAATGTGTAGAGCATAAACATGCATTAATTTTCGCAGCAGGAATCGCAACCGCTTTAATCGGTAAAAAAATAATCGAATCTAAAACCGTAAAAGACGCAGCTACAAAAGGAATGGCAACAGTAATGTCTGCTAAAAAAGATGCAGAAGAATGTTTCCAAGACATGAAAGACAACGCTGAAGACATGGTTGTCGATGCTCACGATGAAGACAAAAAAGAAATCTACATTGAATCTAAAGATTAGATATATTTATTTAAGGTTATCAAAATGAAATATCAAGTAATGCATGATAACGGGCCTCGTTTAAGGGTCCGTGCCGGCCAATGGGCTTTCACAAAAGAAGAAGGCTACGGGCTTGCCTCATTACTTTTAGATTATGATTTTATCCACGATGTGTTTACTTCCCACAGAAACGGCAGTATAACAATCTATTACGACGAAGGTATGGAAAACAAGCAGAAAATTTTTGAAATTTTAAATAGCTTCACAATGGATGATCTTGTTGAAGCCGAACCTACACAAACTCAGGTTTCAAAGGAAATCACTGATGACTTCTATTTAAAATTGGCAAAGATGATCGGTCGCAGATTGCTTGGAAGATGGTTCCTGCCGCTGCCTATTAAAAATGCACTGACAATCATCCGTGCATCAAAATATATCTGGGAAGGTCTTGACAGCTTGACTGATTTCCGCGTAGATGTGGCTCTGCTTGACGGTGCCGCAGTTACTGGAGCTTTATTACAAGGTCAGTATCAACCTGCAAGCTCAATGATGTTCTTATTGTCCATCTCCGACGCTTTAGAAGATTACACTGTACAAAAAGCTAAAAGTACTTTAAAAGACAGTTTGGCTTTAAATATTGATACTGTCTGGGTAGTCGGAGACGATGGTGAAGAAAAACAGGTTTCAGCAATGGAAATCAAGAAAGGAGATAAAATCAAAATCCACATGGGTGATGTAATACCTGTGGATGGAAAAGTAGTCGACGGCGAGGCAATGGTTAACGAAGCTTCCATGACTGGAGAACCATTGGCAGTACATAAATCAGAAGGAAAAACAGTTCATGCAGGAACTGTTATAGAAGAAGGAAATATTGTTGTTGAAGTCTATTCAATGAACAAGGAAACCAGATTAAATAAAATTATTGATCTGATTGAAAACTCAGAAGAGCTAAAGGCCGACACTCAAAGCAAGGCCGAAAAACTTGCTGATTCAATTGTTCCTTACAGTTTCCTTGCAACTGCACTTACATATCTGATTACAAGAAATGCTTCAAAAGCATTATCTGTACTTATGGTTGATTTCTCATGTGCAATCAAGCTGACTACTCCATTATCAATCATTTCTGCAATGCGTGAAGCGTCAGACAACAGAATGATGATTAAGGGAGGAAAATTCCTTGAAGCATATGCAAATGCAGATACCATTGTATTTGACAAGACCGGAACATTGACCAATGCAACTCCAAAAGTTGTCGAGGTCATTCCGATGTCCAGCAAATACAAACGCAATGACATTCTAAGAATGGCAGCATGTATCGAAGAGCACTTTGCGCACAGTATCGCTACAGCTATTGTAAAACAGGCTGAAGAGGAAGGTCTTAAACATGAGGAAGACCACAGTGAAGTTGAATACATTGTAGCTCATGGTATCGTAACTGAATATGACGGCAAACGTGCAGTAATCGGATCCAGACACTTCCTGTTTGATGATGAAAACATAAAAGTCACCAAACGTCAGGAGAAAAAGATTGAAAAAGAAGTTGCAGAGCATTCTGTAGTATATCTTGCAATCGACGGAAAACTTGAAGGATTAATCTGCATTGATGACCCTGTAAGGGAAGAGGCAAAATATGTCATTGAAGAGCTTAAATCATTAGGTATTGAAAATGTCATAATGCTTACCGGTGACAGTGAAAGCGGTGCAAAGGCAGGTGCTAAAGCACTCGGAATCACAGAATACAGGTCACAGGTACTTCCTGAAGACAAGTCAAGAATTGTTGAAGAACTTAAAGCAGACGGAAAAACAGTTATAATGGTTGGGGACGGCATTAACGATTCACCTGCACTTGCGGCTGCAGATGTATCAGTTTCAATGAAACATTCATCAGATATCGCCCGTGAAGTGGCAGACATATCATTGCTGTCAGATGATTTATATGACCTTGTAACTTTAAGAAAACTAAGTACCGGAATGCTGGATAAAATCAACTCCAACTACCGAAATATTGTTGCGGTTAACGGATCTCTTTTAGTATTGGGCGTAATGGGTGTAATTTCACCGTCAACATCTTCAATGATACATAACTTATCCACAATGCTTTTCGGTGCAATGAGTACAAAATCTGTTTTAAACGAAAGAGACTTTTCAAATGATATTGAAGTAGAAGCTATAGAAGTGGCTGATGCTTCATAATTTTTCTTTTTTTTTAGTTATTTATTAAAAATACTTGCTATTTTGCTTATTTGGATAATTTTATTAATGGTTGCTATATTCACAGTAGGAATATTGGGCATCCTTGTATTAATCTTTGAAATTTATGCTGCATATGATGCTTTTGAACTACCTCGACCTGTAAGAGGTCGAGGATTCTTACTTCACGGGCTGGTACTTTCCCACGAAAGTAGAATTACC
>NZ_SUTM01000034.1 GCF_015062935.1 Methanobrevibacter sp.
ATATTTGTGAACCTCAGGAACTGGGGGGATAGCACGGTAATTCTACTTTCGTGGGAAAGTACCAGCCCGTGAAGTAAAAATCCTCGACCTCTTACAGGTCGAGGTAGTTCAATCAACAAAATTAAGTAAAAATATTTAATTGAATAATGATAGTAAACCAATCTACCACAAAAACAGTTAATCAAATTATCCCAATTGTTATCAGCAGCAATGCAGAAATAACCTACATCAGTGTTGTGCAACTGAATTACAGACTATTTGAAAATATATTTAATTCAGTAACCCAATAACTATTTCCATGAATAAAACAAGATGCTCATGGGCAACAGATGTTGAAGAGATTTACATAAGATATCACGATGAAGAATGGGGAATTCCAACACATGACGACAGGGAACTATTTGAAATGCTCGTTTTAGAATCATTTCAGGCAGGACTTTCTTGGATAACAATATTGAAGAAACGTGGAAACTTTAGAAAAGCTTTTGATGACTTTGATGTTGAAAAAGTGGCCGAATATGGTGAAGACAAGGTAAATGAACTTAGAGAGAATGCAGGAATAATTCGCCACAATGGAAAAATTGCATCTGCAATCAGTAATGCAAAGGTTTTTATTGACATTCAAAAAGAATTCGGAAGTTTTGACAATTACATCTGGAGATTTACCGACGGAAAAATCATTAAAGGCGAATATTTGACAGAATCCGAGTTGTCTCAAAAAATATCCAAAGATTTGAAAAAACGTGGAATGAAATTTGTAGGTCCGACAATAATCTATTCATATCTCGAGTCAATAGGAATCATAGACAACCATCAGGAAAATTGCTTCAAATTTTAACATTAACGTTTGAAATATTAATTTTTGGACTCAAATTAAAAAAGAGATATATATCCCAAATGAAAAATCAGATGAAATTTCATCATGCTTGATGTTAATGTAAACAAGACACGAATTTAATCAATTGATTAACAAAAACCTGTAAAAATATAATGCCTAAAGTTAATTAAAATAGAGAGTCCGAAGAGTAAAAAAATATGACTCCGTAAATCCAATAGAAAATAGCATTATTATCCTTTAACAAACACATATTACAAAAAAAATAAAGAGGTAATCCAATGTCAGACATACAAAAAATAGATGACTTTTTAGAAAGGGCAGAAGTTTTTTATTTTGCCACTACAATAGGCGATCAGCCAAAATGCAGACCATTTGGTTACCATTACCTTGAAGATGGAAAAATTTATTTCACATCAGCTACCTTTAAGGACGTATTCAAACAAATACAAGCAAATCCTAAAGTAGAAATAGCTGCATATGATGGAGATAAATTTTTAAGATATTACGGAACCGCAAAAATAGTAAAAAATGATAGAGTTGTTCAAAGAGCATTCGAAGAACTGCCTGAGCTAAAGGAAATCTTTGAAAAATTTAACTTTGAACTAGGTGTTTTCTATATTGACAATGCCACTGCGGAAATAAGAAATGAAATGAGTATTGAAGAAAGTTATACATTTAAATATTAACATCTATAACAATCAAATCTCATTTACAAATTGATGAAATTTAGGAACGTAATTTTCTAATTTCATCTAAATTTTGTTCAATAAACTGTTTATAATTAGGGTTAGCTAAGGTCCTAAACTGTTTTTTTCCACTTTTTTGATAAGCTTCATCCATTAAAGTCTGCAAAACTTCAATATCACTATTTAAAATAAAATCCAATTTATTTTTATGGTCGTCATTTAAGTTTTGCAAACGAGGAACGATTTTTGATTCGAATTTGCTTACAAGATTAGTATTTCTTTTTGCCATTCTTTCCAAAACAAATGCTGGAACCATTGAAAAAAGATGTTCAAATGCAAGCACATCATCGCAGGTAATCTCATTACTCATAGTATCACCATAATTATTTCTAGTTACATTGATTTGTACAATAACATATAATAACTTTACTGTTATTTTAAGAAAATAGGGAACAATAATAATTTTAATAACCTTTAAAAAAATAATTTTAATAGAGGTGAAAAAAATGTCAGATATTGAAAAAGTAGACGAAATGTTAACAAAAGCTGAAGTATTCTATCTTGCGACTGTAAATGAAAACAAACCAAAAGTAAGGCCATTAGGATTCCACTTACTTTATGAAGACAAAATTTACTTTGGAGTTGGAACTTTCAAAGAAGTTTACAAACAACTGGAAGCAAATCAGTTCACAGAAATTGCTGCCTGGGACGGAGAACATTTCTTAAGATATTATGGTGAAGCAGTCCTTGAAAAAAATGAGGATGTAGTTGAAAAAGCATTTGAACTCATGCCTGAAATAGCTGAAACATACAAAGCTAACAACTGGGAAATGGGCGTATTCTACCTTGACAAGGCAACAGCAGAAATTAGAAACATGATGGCTGTTGAAGAAACTTATACCTTTGAATATTAATGCTTGCAAACATTAATATTCTCTTTTTATTTTTAAAAACTATTCTTCCAGCAATATTATATGTTTTGGATCCACCTTCAAATATTGCGGAACTTCAAAATCATGACAATGAATATCTTTTTCGACTTTCCACCATAAACCGTTTTCCAGTGTTATTTCCCATTCGAAAGGCATTTCCAGTTTAATTGAATTTGTAGTATCAAGCACATTAACATCATCTTTTTCAGCGGCAGCAAAATTATGAGCTCTTATTCCAATGTGAGTGATGTTAGGTGAAATCTTTTCAGATGTCTCAAAAGTAACTCCCCAATCCACGGATTTCAGATGAAAATCATCAATGACTTCAACTTCAGAAATATTTTTACATCCTGTAAGTCTTGCAACTTGAACCTTTTTCGGATTTTCAAATAACTCATGAGTATCTCCTTTTGCGATTACCTTACCCCGATCCAATATTATGAGCTCATCACAAAACTGGAATACTTCATCACGGTCATGAGTAACCAAAACAGAAAACCCGTCGAAATCTTTAAGTGAATTTACAAGTTCGAGACGTAACTGTTCTTTTAAAAAAGTGTCCATAGCGCTAAAGGGTTCATCCAATAATATTACATCCGGACCATAAGCCAAAATACGAGCCAAAGCAACCCTCTGCTGCTGACCCCCAGACAACTGACGAGGATACCTATCCTCCAGCCCTTCCAGATGAAAACGTTTAATCATATCAGATACAATTTTATCATCATGATTTTTAGGCAAGCCGCAGGCAACATTTTCTTCAACAGTCATATTAGGAAATAAAGCATAATTCTGAAACAAATAACCAACATTTCTCTTTTGGGGCTTCAAATTAACCTTATTTTTGGAATCAAAATAAACAGTTTCCTCATCGGCAGTTAAACTTACAATACCCTCATCAGGATCAACAATACCTGCAATAGACTTCAGAGTCATACTTTTACCACAACCTGAAGGACCAAGAATGCCCAAACAACCTTTTTTCAGTTCAAAATCCACTTCCAAATCAAATTCCTTAAGTTTCTTCAGGATATTTACTTTTAACAATTTATTTCCCATAACTTATCCCCAAAATCAAAAAAAAGTAAATTATTTCCATTGTTTTTCCTTACGTATTGTAACATAATCCATAATGAAAATAGCTATAAAAGCTATGAAAACAATGACTATAACATAATCAAATGCACTTCCCATATTACCTGCAGCTACTTCTGAGTAAACTGCCATAGGAAGTGTCCTGGTTTGTCCTGCAATATTACCTGCAAGCATAGCAGTAGCACCAAACTCGCCTAAACCACGGGCGTAAGCAAGAATTCCCCCACTGATAATTCCCGGCAGTGCATTTGCAAATAAAACCTTCCAAAAAATTTTCCACTCAGACATACCCAATGTACGGCCGGCATCAACCAAGTTAGAGTCAACTTGTTCAAATGCTCCTCGAGCGGAACGATACATTAAAGGAAAAGACATGACGACTGCAGCAATAACTGTTGCAGACCATGAAAAAGCAATTTTCACAGCAAAAAATTCTATAAAGAACTTTCCTATAGGACCCCTGACACCAAAAATGTATAATAAAAAGAACCCTACTACTGTAGGCGGCAGTACAATTGGAAGGGTGAAAATACCATCCAGTACGATTTTTATCAGGTCATTTTTGATTTTAACAATACCCCAAGCAACAATCAAACCTACGAAAAAGGTTATGAAAATTGATAAACTTGCAGTTTTCATTGAAATTACTATAGGGGACCAGTCCATCATGTCTCTATCTCTTTAATTATTAATTATTTTGTTTTTTATTTAAACTCACTATTAAATCTATTCGTGAATAGTGAAACCGTATTCAACGAAAACATCTTTAGCTTCTTTGGTTTGTAAGAAGTTTAAGAATGCTTTGGTAGAGTTTAAGTCTGTTGAATTTTTAAGTGCAGCTACAGGGTAAATAACTGGAGTTTTTAAAGCACTGTCAGGAGCTTCACAGACAACTTTAACATCATCAGTAGATTTTGCATCAGTAGCATATACAATACCGCATTCAGCAGATCCTTGAGCTACTTGATTTAATACTGCAGTTACATCAGTACCTAATGATAATTTGGATTCTACATCGCTCCAAATACCTGTGTTGTTTAATACTTCTTTAGCATATTGACCAGCAGGTACGGATTCAGGGTCACCGATAGCGATGTTACCACTTACATTTTTCAAGTCATCGAATGAAGAAATGTTAGCAGTTGAATCAGCAGGTACAATTAAAACAACTTTGTTTTCTAAGAACTGAAGGTTGGTACTGTTGTCAACTAAACCTTCATCTGCTAAAGCGTTCATCTGTTTGTTAGCAGCGGACATAAATACATCAGCAGCTAAACCGTTTTCAATTTGGGTTTGTAAATCCCCACTTGAAGCATATGTAGGTGTAACTTTTACACCAGGGTATTTTTGTTGAAACATTGGAATTAATTTTTCATCAAAAGCGTTTTTTAAACTAGCTGCAGCAGCTAAATTTACTTCTTCACCAGTTAAATTGGTGTCAAAATTACTGCTAGTACTATTGCTTCCGCCTAAAAAGTCAAACCAACCTGCAGAAACAGTACCTGCACTAACAATAACTATTGCAGCCAAAATAGCAATGAGCAATAATTTTTTCATTGATTTCATAGTATTCTCCTCTAAACATTAATTAAATAAAAACATTACTAACAGATAATCTATTCAAAAAAAGATGGAAAATAGAATATACGGAATAAGTCACTTATACACATCCATTAATGAACCGCATAAAATTACACAACCCCTCAATGAGAAAAAAATATCAAAATCGATGATTTAAATGATAAAATGAATAAAATATAATTTTTTATCCAATGTAATAAATTTTTCCCAATATTGTCCAATCTTAAATTAAAATTCAACTATCACGACTAGTGATATTATTTTAAACATCAATGATATATAAATATTTTCATAACGATATAATCCAATTCATATCGATGAAAAATTGTTCAAAAATGGGGATTGATGATTAAAATTTTAAAAAACAAGCATGCACACTGAAATTATAAACATAATAAAAAGTTTAAGAGTATATGAAAAAGCATTAATGATTTCCATTAATACTCAAACTCTTAAAAACATTACCATTTGTAAATGAAATCATATCTAAAATTCATTAATGATACTTAATGCATTAAGAGACCTTGGAAAACCAATATAGGGCAATACGACAGTAATTGCAGAAATTAATTTCTCTTTGGTATTGCCAACGGATAAATTACCTTGAGTATGGCCTCTGAGTTGATTTTCACAGCCTCCTAAAGTTGCGATGAAAACAAATGTAATCAGTTCCCTTTGTTGATCATTTAAACCGTCACGAGTATAGAAATCACCGAAACAGTAACCCTCCAAAAATGTATTGAAATGTTTTTGTCCTTCCGGAGCATTGTCATTCATTGCCTGAATCATTTCAACTCCAAAATATTTATCCTGAAGTTCACGGCCTTTTTTGTATCTGTTTTCTGGAGTGGTGTTGGAACGATTGTCCAATGGCATTTCAATTCCTTTTTTATCAAATACCTTGATTACAACTCCAAAGAAATTATGTGCCCTTCCAAAACCGACATATGGAACTGACTGATAGAGCAATTCTTTAACTTCTTCAGGAGTTATGTCCTTTTCTAAAGAAGACATTAAAATCTTTTTAAATGCTTTTGGAGATTGACAGGCTATTAATGAAGCTAATGTTGCTAAAACAGATTCTTTTTTTGTTAATGTAGAATAATCAAATACTTCACCATATGCAAAGTTCTTAAAAATTTCATAAAATTCAGGGTCATTTTTTTCTATTCTTTCAAAGTTTTCAAATAAATATTCCATAATTTCACCATTAAACTATTCAAATAAATTTTTTTATTCAGGCCTTAACTTTCCATAGAAATAGGATGCTGTTGCTCCCCCATCTGCTAAAATGTCACTGCCTGTAATGAATGCGCCTTTATCAGACATTATTAATTCTGCAACGTTTGCAACTTCATCTGCAGTCCCAGGCCTTCCGGAAGGACAATTTGCAAACATGTTTTTATAGAACTCCCCTCTAGGACCATTAAATTCATCAATAGCTAGAGGTGTTACAATGATTCCAGGAGATATTGAGTTGATTCGGGCTCCTTTTTCTCCCCATCTGCATGCTTCATACATTACCCTTTTCACATTGCATCTTTTTGCCAGCTGATAAGCATGAAGTGTATCATCAATATTTTCTGGCTGCAAAACTTCCAAGTCAAGCAATTCTTCAGTAGGAGTTGTTACAAGTTGCTCGTCAATTTCAGCACCCAGCTGTTTCATTCTGTGACCAGATTGAGAAGATATTGTTACTCCAACTCCACCTTCTTTTATCACTTTTCCAACTTCTTCCAACAATACTGCGGTTCCATATAAGTCCACTTTTAAAATTACTTCAATTGGAGCCTGTGATGGTGAAACCCCTGCGGCATTGATAAAGTATGCAATTTCACCGAATTCCTGAGCAAAATTTATAATACTTTTTATTGAATCTCTTGATGAAATATCACATTCTTGAATTTCAACATCAAAACCTGATTCAACAAGTGTTTTAGCAATATTTTCAGCATTTTGAAGGTTTTTATCACCAATAATAATCTTTTTGCCATGGCCAATTCTTCTGGCAATCGCCATTCCGATTTGACCAGCTCCAGTTAACAATACAACATCGTTCATGTTATCACTGAATAGAATTATATAAAAATAAATATAAAAATGTTGCTATTGACAACAATTAATTTTCAAAAAACAAGTGAGAACGAATTTTCATTATTTAATATCCGAATTAGGGATTCACCAACTGATTTGAGCTGTGCTTCAAACAATTGAAAAAATTATATAAAAAAAGTAAAATTAGGAGAAGTTAATCTCCCTTATTCCAGTTTACAATACCATAAACAATACATAAAAGAGTGGATAAGATAATTCCCAGATAAACACCCCAAATTAAAGGGTCTTCAATTCCTAAAATCATCATTATGCATCACTTCCTTTTTTGTCTATGTTTGAAAATGCTTTGTCAACAACCTCTTGAGCAGGAGGTTTTGTGAGTAAGCTTACAACAATAGTAAATATTGCTGAAATCGGAACTGCTATTAACATTACATCAATAAATGGCCATGGAGCTTGAGGAAGAATAGTTTCAACACCTAAAATGAATTTACAGATTCCAAGTCCTACTGCAGTCTTTTTGAATACGAACATTAACCAGAATAAACTTACTAATGTTCCGGATACAATACCTGCAATAGCTCCAAGTCTTGTGATTCCTTTCCAGTAAAGCGCACCTAAAAATACAGGCAGGAATGCTGCAGCACAGATTTCAAAGAACAGACTTGTTCCGAGTGCAACTACACTTCCCGGAAGTGAATATGCCATAACCAATGCCAAAATAATAGCTATTAAAATACCTACTCTTGAAATGGATACCTGATCTAATTTTTGTTTGGATTTATCTCTTATTACAGAATATATATCAACACCGAATGCTGTACCCTGAGTATGCAGTTGTGAAGATATTGTTGACATTGCAGCTGCAATTAAAGACAGCAAGAAAATGTAAACAAACCATTCAGGCAGAGCCATTGTAATAAATGTTGGAATAATCTTGTCAATGTTTCCTCCAACCACATCTACTGCGATTTTTCCAAGTTTATCAAAGAAATATACGTTGGAAAGTGATCCTACAATATAAGCAGTAGTAGGCATGATTGCAATGAAAATACCTCCGATTAAAACAGACCTGTTCAATTCTTTATCGGATTTTACAGTCATGAATCTTACGATTAATGAAGGTTGTGCCAGTACCCCAATACCTACACCGATTAAAGTGGATGACACTAAAGACCACCAGAACGGTGTTCCAAACTCTGGGAACGATGTCCAACCAGTTCCTCCCGTAGCCATAGCATCGGCAGGATATAAATTGCCCATATTTGTTAAAGCGACATTAGCTGTATCAATACCTCCGAGTAACCAGTATACGAATACTAAAAGGAATACCATTGCAATAACCATGATGGTTCCCTGTAACGCATCAGTATACATTACACCACGGATTCCACCGAACAGTACGTAAAATGTAATAATAATTGATAAAATTAACAGTGCAATACTGAAATCAATCAATAATGAGGATTCTAAAAATCTTGCAGCACCGATTAAAACTACAGCTGCATAAATAGGCATTGCACAGAAAATTATTAATCCAGAAGCATATTGAATGAATTTTGAGTCAAAACGTTTACCTAAAAACTCAGGGAAAGTCAAAGATTCAAGGGCATGACCCATCCTACGAGTTCTTTTTCCTAAAAATACAAATGCGATAAATACACCAATAATAATATTCAGGAATGCTAACCATAAAACACTCATACCATATTGGCCCGCAACCCCTCCGAAACCAACAATAGCTGCTGTCGAAATAAAAGTAGCACCATAACTCATTGCCATGATGAATGGGTGTGTATCTTTACCAGCAATCATAAAGTCTTCAGAGGAATTAGTTTTTTTGTATGCATAATAACCTACGAAAACTAAAGCAAAAATGTAGATTATAAATACAATTGCTAAAATCATTACGTCCATAAATAATTACCTCTAAGAAATATTAAATATATTTAATATTACATTAACTATTATGAAAAAAAACTTATATAAAGATTACTATTATACATTAATGTACAAAATTGTACATTAAAAGACATGATTAAAAAAATTATAAAATCATATAACTTACACCACCATAAACGCCTTTATCAACACCATAATTTCCAAATTGGAATAACAATCTCAATGCTTCGTCAACATGCCATTCAACAGGAGCATCAGTCCTTATTTCAACACCCCAATCATCAAGCATATTCTGATATATTGAATATTTCAACAGTTCACAGTGTTCTTCATCCAATTCACCCATCATAGCGACAATTTCATAGCTCCTCTGATAATTATCAGCATAGAGATTTAACAGAAACGGCAGCATCAGCTTTACCACATTACCATCAGCAAATTCAATGAGTTTTTCACCACATTCAACCATCAAATCATGATCCTGCAGACGGGTTGCTATTTGAGCTTTCTCATAAAAAGCCTCTTCATAGTTTCCGTCAAGAGCTATTGCCTTATTGCAGAATGTTAATGCAGAATAAGAATCACCCAACAACCCATAAAATCTTGCAATGGATAAAGTAAAATACTTATCATCGCCATCAATCAATCTTTCAAATTCCTTCAATGCATCGAATGCCTGAATTTTCTGCTTTAAAAAAATATGGCACCTTACCTTTTCATACCACAGCAGTTCATCATAGGGAGACTCTTCAATTAATGAATTTATAAATTTTAGGCATCCGGAATACTCTTTCAGTTCCATTAATGCATTGATCTTATACAGTGCTGCACCCAGATAATCCCCGTCATCACTGGATACCCTGTCAAAATATTCCACCGCTTTTTTGAAATTTTTATCATCATACTCACGTTTACCTTTTACAATATTTGAATTCATAATAATCACCAATTTATTCTTTAATTAAAGCATTATAAATAGTTTTTTAAAAAAATAAAGTAAAAATTGACCTTTATTTATAATTTTACGAAGTTAAAACAATATTTACATTAGACAATATGACAATGTACCACAAATTAAACAAACTGACAAGATTCTGAATTTGATGAACTCTAAAATTAAACGATATATAATTGACCTGTTTAAAATCGTGTCAAAAAAAATAAACATGACAACAAAGTTTTAAATTTAATGACTTTCATAATAATAAAACGTAAAAAAAATTTTAAAATAGGGATAACATGTTTTGGAATGAGAAAGCAGAATGTATGGAAAAAGAAGAAAAGGAAAAGATTCAGTTAGAAAGACTACAAAAAACCGTAAAACTTGCATATGAAAATATCGAGTTTTATAAAAAAAGATTTGATGAAATCGGGTTAAAACCTGAAGACATTAAAACCTTGAAAGATATTGAAAAGATTCCTTTTACAACAAAAAGCGATTTAAGAGAAGCTTATCCATTAGGACTTCTTGCAGTTCCACGTGAAGAAATTGTAGAAGTGCATGCATCATCAGGAACTACAGGAAAACCAACAGTTACAGCATACACCCAAAATGATTTGGACATATGGGGAGAATGTATCGCACGTGGACTAAAAATGGCCGGAGCTGAAAAAGATTACATTATCCAAAATGCTTACGGATATGGATTATTTACTGGAGGATTCGGTATCCACCACGGTGGAAACTGTATGGGTGCAATAACCATCCCTATTTCAGCAGGAAACACACAAAGACAACTTGACACAATGGTTGATTTCCAAAGTGACATCTTAACATGTACCCCTTCATATGCTATGTATCTTGGTGAGTCCAGAGAAAAAGCCGGCATCCCACTAGAAGATATAAATTTAAAAGCAGGAATCCACGGAGCTGAAATGTGGACAGATGAAATGAGAAAAAGAATTGAAGCATCACTCGGAATCAAAACCCACAATATCTATGGTTTAACAGAAGTAATGGGTCCAGGTGTTGCTCAAGAATGCGACTTCCAAAACGGAATGCACATACAAGATGACCACTTCTATCCTGAAATCATCAACTCTGAAACCGGAGAAACCTTAGGATATGGAGAAAAAGGAGAACTTGTTCTAACCTCCCTTACCAAAACAGGAATGCCTATTTTAAGATTTAGAACAAAAGATTTGACCTCACTCATCGAAGAAAAATGCGAATGCGGAAGAACAACCGTCAGAATGACAAGAATCACTGGTAGAAGCGATGACATGTTAAAAATCAAAGGTGTTATGGTATTCCCATCACAAATTGAAAAAGCATTGCTCAAAGTTAGCGGAATCAGCCCTAACTACATGATTCACGTAACCAGACCAGACATTTTAGATGAAGTGGAAGTTAAAGTTGAAGCAACTAAGGAACTCTTCTCAGATGAAATGAAAGAAATGGAAAGAGTGGAAAAACAAATCCAAGCATCAATCAGATCAGAAACTGGTTTAAGAGTTGATGTAAGTATCGTCGAACCTGAATCACTTCCAAGAAGCGAAGGTAAAGCTGTTCGTGTAATAGATGAAAGGAATTTTGAATAGGTGATAAAATGGCAGTTAAACAAATTTCAATTTTCGTAGAAAACAAAGAAGGAAGAATTAAAAAAGCTATTGACACATTAGCAAAAGAAAACATTAACATCCGAGCACTTTCAATAGCAGATACAACAAAATACGGAATTTTAAGATTAATTGTTTCAGACAATGAAAAAGCAATAGAAGCTCTTGAAAACGACGGTTTTATTGTAAAAGAAAATGAAGTTATCATCTTAGCAGTTCCAGACGAACCTAATGGATTAAACTCCACATTAGCAGTATTTGATGAAAAAGGCATTAATTTAGAATACCTTTACGCTTTTGTAAGCAGCAAAACCGATGAAGCTATAGTGGTTATGAGATTAGAAAACATGGAAAAAGCTATTGAAGCTTTAGAAAACAGCAATGTTAAAGTTTTAGATGAAAGCGATATTAAAGAATTATAGAAAAGATTAAATCTTTTCTACAACTTATTTTTATTTTTTATTTCCAATACTTTTTCTAAAGAAACATCAGCATTTTTTGCAATAACATCAACATTTTCACCAGATTTTAAAAGATTAACAATGATTTTCTCAATACCTTGCCCAATACCTTGCCCAATACCATCATCTTTTCCATTTTGATACTTATTTTCACCATACTCATGAATTAAACTCATTCTACCACCCAACAAAACACAAATAATATTCCTTTCAATAGAATCTTCAACAAACTTATCTGTTGTTAACCACAATATACCAAAAGACAAATCTTTTTGAGATGAAGTTAAATTTTTCAAATTGAATAATATTTTAATAATCCGATAAATATATTCAATAATATTTTAATGAAGATATTATGAAAAATAAAACTTAATAAGTTTTATATTTGAATTAAAGAATATTAACTTAAATAAAATGGTTTTTACAAGTAAATATTACGTATTTAAAACAATTATCTAAAATTAACTAAAAAATAGTTTATCAAGACAATATTACGAACTGAAAACAATAATGTTAAATCGCTACAAAATTACATTATTTCATTAAAAAATAATTACAAAAAATAAGAAATTAAAAAAAGAGTGAAGATAAAATAGCTATAATTCTTTTAGCATATTAGCTATATCTTCTTTAGAATAACCTAGACGTACAAAAAGACTTTTTAAAGGGTCATTTTCAGGAACTACTCCTAATTCCCTCCAACTTTTAAAATCATTTTTCAAAATACCATTGATTAAAAGTTGAATAGTAATTAAATCATCACTTTTAACAGCGATAAAAGCATCCTCATCTTCAAAAACATTTTCCGGATCAATTAATGTTAAATTTCCTGCTATATCTTTTTTTACAATTGCATTGTCAATTTTGTAAGCCATAATACCACAACTCTTTTATCTAATATAGAATATATTTAAAATACTATTTATAACTTAACCTTTTATAGATTTATATCCACTTTCAATAGCTTTTAAATTCATATCATGGAATTTAGGTTTCAAATTATTTTTCATTGCATCAATAACTGATTCTTTAGACAAAGGAAAATTGTCATCAGCAGTTACTGCACCTAAAAGGACCATGTTTAAAGCTAAAACACTTCCTGCTTCAATAGCCAATTCAGTACCATTGATTGGAAGAACGTGTTTGAAATTTTCTTTTAAGGTTTTTGTTATGCTGTCAACACTAGGATAAGGTTTATCTGTTGAAGACGGAATAATCGGATGAGTATTGTAAACAATTTTAGTATTCTCATTTACTTTATCAAGTCCTCTTATTGTTTCTATTGGTTCGAAAGCAAGCAACATATCTGCACCCTGATTTGGAATAATTGAAGAATTATATCCCCCAATTTTTAGTTCTGTTGAAACGGAACCTCCTCTTTGAGACATACCATGAATTTCACTCATAACCACATCTAAACCTTGATTCATTGCAGCTTCACCTATGATTGTAGATGTTTTAATAATTCCTTGTCCACCTACGCCACAAATATAAATACAATAATGATTATCCATTTTCTCACCTACCTGCCTCTAAAGCACCATATTTACAGACCTGAATACATACATTACATCCGTCACATTGGGATTTGTCAACGGTGATTTTTCCATTAACTTTTGAAATGGCAGGGCATGCCAGTTCATTTACACATTTGTCACAGTTGTTACAGTTTCCTTCAACAAAGTTGACCGGCGGTTTTTTAGTTAAACCTTTAATCAATGTACAAGGAGCTTTTGAAATAATTACTGCTGCATCATCCCTTTGGAATGCTTCAGTGTAAGTTTTTACAACCTGTTCCAGATTGAACGGGCTGATTACGCGCACATAGTCACAGCCGCATGCTGCAGCTAATTTACGGATTGATACTTCAGGAGCATCATCACCCATACCGTCAACAGGAATTCCCGGATTCGGTTGACCTCCAGTCATAGCGGTAATCCTGTTATCCAGAACAGTCAAAACAAAATTATGTTTGTTGTGTACTGCATTAATTAAAGGAGAAATACCGCTGTGGAAAAATGTAGAATCTCCAATGAAGCTAGCTACTTTTTGATCAGTTGAAACTGAAAATCCGCAACCGTCACCTACACTGGAACCCATTGATAAAAGATAATCCGCAGCATTGTAAGGAGGATTAATACCTAAAGTGTAACATCCTATATCTGATGCGAAAACAACATCTGAAGTTTTTAAGCCCAACTCTTCAATAGCTTTGTTTATTCCATAATACATCGCTCTGTGAGGACATCCTGCACATAAAACCGGAGCTCTGTTAGGAATATCTTCTTGCAATTTTTCTAAACTTGATGAAAATTTGATTTCCTTATTTTCAGTGAAATTCAATATCTTATTTAAACCTTCAGCTACAACATCGGAATTGAATTCATGGTAAAGAGGAAATGTTCCGTCTAACTTACCGTGAACACTGACATTAAGGTTTTTGGCACCGATAGTCATCAAAGTGTCTTTTTCAATGATTGGATCAACTTCTTCAACAATGAATACTTCATCAATTCCTTCTAAAAATTCTGCGACCTTTTCCTGTGGGAACGGATATGAAAATCCTAATTTCAAAATGTCAACATCCAGATTGTTGAATTTGACAACATCATGAGCGTAGTTATATGCACTGCTTGATGCTATTAAACCATATTTTTTATCCTTAGCCAAATCAATTTCCTTGTTGTATTCACTCCTATTGGTCAACTCTTCAATCTTATGGATTTTATCCCATAATCTTACATGCATATCTCCTGCAAAGGCCGGAACAGGAACATATTTTGAAGGGTCTTTATTAAAGTGACCTCTTTTCCAATGATTGTCGTTATTTGATGAATTATCCTTAACATCCCCAAATTCCACAACTCCTCTCATGTGAGACACACGGGTTGTTGTTCTAACAATCACGGGTAAACCAAATTGTTCAGATAAATCAAATGCATATTTAACCATGTCCTTAACTTCCTGACAGTTTGAAGGTTCCAAAATAGGCACATTGGCCAATCTTGCATAGTTACGTGTGTCCTGTTCGTTTTGAGATGAAAACAATGATGGGTCATCAGCGGATAAAATAACCATTCCTCCATTGACACCGGAATATGCAGTTGTCATGAATGAATCTGCCGCTACATTCATACCTACATGCTTCATGAATGTGAATGACCTGAGACCTGAAGCGGCGGCAGTTGCTGCAACTTCCATCGCTACCTTTTCATTAGTAGAAAATTCAAAGTAAATATTGGCATCTTTTGCCAATACAGATAATACATTTCCAATTTCTGAAGAAGGAGTTCCTGGATATGTAGCTGCAATAGAAACGCCCGCTTCTATAACACCTCTTACAGCAGCTTCATTACCTAGTAAAAATTGTTTATCACCAGATTCTCCTGTGACTAATTCTTTTAAATTCATTATATTTTCCTCAAAATAATCGTTTATACATATATAATATTTAACTTTAAAGTATAAATATTATTTTGAAAATGGAAAAAAGGCACTTTCAAGAACTTAAGTGATTTTTAGTAAAACGCATTGTCTTCATCCCAATACTTCAGTTTCAAATCGAA
>NZ_SUTM01000035.1 GCF_015062935.1 Methanobrevibacter sp.
AAATTCTTATGAAACTCTTCAATTTGTTCAGGTGAAGGTTTAAGTCTAACCTTAATACCCATTACTCGTTTATCCATTATATATCCACCACATTTTTTGAATTAAAACTATAATGGTTCTTCAATTTTAACATACAAAAATTAAAGACACACTAATATTAAATTAACAACTTCCCCATTTATAAAGAAATAGTAAGAGAGCAAATGAAAAGTATTAATTAATATGAAAATCCAAAAGTAATAGTGAATATAATAATCCCCCTAAATACATTATAAAAAAAAGCTTATTTTAAAAAATAACTAATTATATAGACAATTAACAAAAGTACACCCAACTTTTCAATTCATCCCCGACTTGCAGAAATCGAGGTATTCTCGAATTTTAAAGATAAACAAACAATATTTTTTAACCAAGCCCCGGATTTTTCAATCCAATTAATACTTGGTTTTTAAGTTTAAAATCAGTTTTTGAAGTGCATGAATTCACATTTACACACTTCACAAACATTTAAATACTACTTGCTCAGTTCCGCTGCAATTTCGAATGCCTTTTCAAGGTCATTCGGAAACTGTAAAATAAGCTGCTTTTCTTTTGCTTCCTGTGAAAAACCTGCCATATTATACTCAGAATATTTATGAACCTGAAGAGTGTCACATACAGGATATGAAACCACTTCCCCATTAAGATATTTAAATAAGAATTCATTGCTTGCCAAACTGTCTTTCATGGACTGTTCATAAAACTCTATAGGAGCATTCATGGTATAGAATATTCCTACATTGACCTTGCCGGTAAAATAGCTGGACCCGTCATCATAAGACATTATGCAGAATATAAGCCTTTCAAGCAGAGCCCTGAATTCGCTTGTTGGCTGTCCGAAATATATCGGTGAGCCGATGATTAATGCATCCGCTTCAAAAATCTTTTCTATCAGTGGTGTCAGGTCATCTCTCCAGTAACATTTGCCCTTTGTCTTATCCTTTCTTTTGCATATCAAACAGCTTCTGCATCCTTTAAAAACCAGATCATACAGATTGATATATTCGGTTTCAGCACCGACTGATTCCGCTCCTTTTCTTGCTGCATCAAGAACTTCGGCAGTGTTCCATTTTTTTCTGGGACTTGCATTGATAATAATTGTTTTCAATCCGTTCACTTCCTGCTCAGCTCAGCGCCAATTTTAAATGCATTTTCCAAATCGGTCGGGAAATGTTTTTCACGATATTCCCGTTTTGCATTTTCATCAAATGCCGCCATACGATATTTGGAATAATCCTTTACCTGCAGAGTATTTAAAACAGGATATATCTTAACCTCTCCGTTCAACATTCCAAATACTTTGTTTGATGATTCAATATAATCCGCCATCATGTTTTCGTAATATTCCTTAGGAGCATTCATTGTAAAAAACAGGCCCACATTGATTTTGCCTTCAAAATATGACCCGAAACCGTCATAGGACAGTATGCAGAATATAAGTCTTTCAAGCAATGCTCTGTAATGGCTTGTTGGTTCGCCGAAATATATCGGAGAACCTATCAAAAGACAATCTGCATCAAGAATTCTTTCAATAACAGGCTGGAGGTCATCTCTCCAGTAACATTTGCACGGTTCCTTATCAGCCTTTTTACATATTAAACAGCTCATGCAGCCATGAATATCCATCTTATACAAATCAATGTATTCAACTTCAGCTCCTGCTGACTCAGCACCCTTGGCTGCTTCTTTCATGATTTCGGCAGTACTCCACTTTCTTCTCGGACTTGCATTAATAACCACTGTCTTCATAACTCAACACCTTTTAAAATAATTTTTGACTTTGAAATTTTTAAGTGTTGTGTTACATTAACATCCCTCTTTTTTGAAAAAAATGCTAAAATTGATTACGTGATATATATTCCATCAAAAAGGAAAGTGAAAATATGAAATACTTGCCGTTAATGTGAAAGAAGAATTGATTAAAATATAGTTTGATTAAAATATTTTAAAATAAATATAGGTAAAATCAATTATTTCATAGGAGAATAATGAGGAAAAAAAAGAAATGAAATAAGTGAAAGTTAATCCACTTATTTAGCAGTCAATTTTATTTTTTTGTTTATTGCCTTGTATTTGGAATTTCCTGCAAAATTCACATAAGCTGTAAATTTACTCTTCTTGGTTAATTTAGTAATTTTAAATATTGCCTGACCTTTGGAATTGGTTTTGACAGAATATATTTTTCCATTAACCTTAAGTGTAACTTTTACGCCGTTCAATGCAGCATTCTTATCTGTTTTTAAGGTTGCAGTGTATTTTTTAGTTTTTGTTTTAGCATTGAATGTTTTTGCCTTTGCAGTAAGTTTTGGAGTTGCCTTTGAAACCACTACCTTTTGAGACCCAGTTGATTTGGCATAGTTGTCATCACCTGCAAATGTTATTGATGCAGTGTATGTTTTAACCGCCAAGGTCTTTGGAACTGCAACTGAAACCTGTCCTTTGCTGTTTGTGGTTTTTTTATAAACAACATTGTTCAATTTGACAGTGACAGTTTTATTAACAAGAATATTGCCGTTTGCATCCATTAATGTGACAACAAGGTTTTTACTGGTACCGTAAGTAGTGCTTATCTTAGCCGCACTGACACCGGTAGCCAATTTATTAACAGCAAATGTTACAGTGGACTCAGCAGCTTTGAAAATGTCTGTTGGTGTTGAAACCACTTTTACAGAATATTGGCCACTTGTTAAACCCGGAAGAATCAGTGAACCTGAGCCGTCGACAACAGATACTGTATAATTGCTGCTTCCAATTTGAACTAAAACATCACCTGAGTAAGTATTGTTGGTTGCTATGACCACATTGGCAAATTCACCGAAGATTATATCCTCAACAGTGACTGTTAAACCAGGATCAATCGGTTCAAACGCTTCATTTACAGTAACAGTTGCAGTTGCGGTTACTGAATTGTGATTTTCATCAGGAACTGTGGTTACAGTTAAGGTGTATGTTCCAACATCCAGGCCGGAAACTGTAATCACATTTTCCTCAACAGTTACAACAGCCTTGTCATCATCAACAGCTGCATTAAATCCTGAAGCTCCATCAAGAACAACATTTGCTGAGCCTGAAGAACCGTAATCAAAACTGATTGCAGGCACAATTACAGATGAATCGACCCTGTTTACAACAACAGAGGCAGATACACTAACTGCATAGTGATTATCATCAGGAACTGTAGTTACAGTCAGGGTGTAGTTACCGGCATCCAAACCTGAAATTATAATCACGTTACCGTCAGCAGTAATGTTAGTATCATCAATTTTACCAATTACACCTTCAGCACCATCAAAAGTAATTTGTGAAGCCCCATAACTTCCATAATCAAATACAATATCCTCCACAGTGAGTTTAGAGTCAACTTTATTTACAACAACCCTCACAAATTCAGTTACAGGATTGTGATTTTCATCAGGAATTGTAGTCACCATCAATGCATGTGTTCCTGCAGACAGGTTAGAAACAGTGATTTGAGCATCATTTATTTCAATTACCACATGGTCGTGGTCAATTATTTGAGCTTCTATTCCTGTTGCGCCTTCAAATGTTGCATTGATTATGCCAAATCCATCGTAATCAAATTCGACATTGGAAGCGTTTAAAACAGAATCTACCCTGTTTACTTTAAATGCTGCGGTTTTCTCATCTGCATTGAAGTACTTATCCCCTTCATATGCAACAGTTAAATTATAATTGCCTGCATTTAAACCAGAAATTGTGTAAGTTCCTTTACCGTCATCAATTTCGACAACTACACCGACAACAGTGAGTTTACCTGTGACATTAGCGTTAACGGTAATGTTGACATTTACTGTTTCACCGAAGTCAATGTCATCGACTATAACTTCCAAATCAGGACTTTCTTTAGCTTTAACAACTACAGTAACATTTTTAGAAGCACTTGAATACTTGTCATCCCCAACATAATTAACCTCAACAGTCAAATCACCGGCAACCAAGTTTTCAATGGTAGCAACAGCCTTACCATCAGCCAAAGCAACACCTTCATCATTAACAACAACACTACCGGTTGCATCAGGAACTTCAACAGTCACATCCAAATCACTGCCCTCAACAGCCTCACCAACAGTTATTTCAATAGTAGGAGCTAATTTTGATACTTTAAATGAAGTGGTGTTTAATACAGAGTTATAGTTAATATCTCCAGCATAAATTGCAACTGCCTCATAATCACCTGCTTTTAAATCTGAAACATTCAGACTGGCTTTACCGTTTGTAAGAGATACTGTGTAGTTATTGCCTGCTAAGCTAACTAGAACATCACCATTGATTGCTTTTGCCATTTCAATGTTTAAAACAGCAGTCTGGCCAACTTCAATATCTGCAACACTGAGTGTTAAAGGAACATCAACTTTATTGACACTGAATGTTTTATTAACTTCACCGGCCTGATATAAGTCTGTTTTCTCGGATATTGCTATTACAGTGTAATTACCTGCATTTAAATTAGGAATCTGAAGAATGCCAAGACCATCAACTATAGCTATAGTGTATGTGTTGCCATCAACGCTAACAGTGACAGGACTTGCCAGTGATCTGATTGTTATTTCAATTATTTCTTCAAATTCATATTCATCTTTAGACAATTCTACTGTCAATTCAGGATCAACTGGTTCATAAACATCTTCAAAGTTCACTACCACATCTTTACTGATAATTTCATTTTCACCGGTAAATTTATACTGAGGCATTATTTTGCCAGTTTCCTCATCAATTTCAGTTTCATTATCAGGTAATTGGGTTATTTTAATTGTATAGTTACCTGATGTGGAAATTCCCAAATCATCTAAACTGAAAGAAACACCACGTGGAGAATAATCAACTAGCTGACTATGTAATTCAAGTGATACAACACAATTATCATTTACATAAACTTTAAAATAACCTCCTCCCAAATCATTGTGGGCCCAATGCCAATTACCATCAAAGCAGAAAATGTTTACAGCTTCATCATCACTGCTGTTTAAAACATCACCAGCTATGTTAAAATCGAACAGATAATTCAAATCTGAAAGAGTATTTATTTTATAGAAAACATTACCCATTAAAATACGCTTAAATGATACTGAGATACTTTTTCCATTAAATCCATAACTTAAATTGAAGGTTATATTTTGATTTTCATGCTGACGAATCATATTTTTAATTTCATCATTTAGTTCAATGTAGTAAATTTTACCTGAAAACTCCTCATCTGAGACTTCTTCAAAGTCAAAATCATCTAATGAATAAGTTTTAGTTTCATCTCCGAAATCAACTGTAACATCTACTTCAACAGCGCTTGAAGAACTAGGAACAGCTATATCCATAAATTTATCTGTGGCAAAAGTAATCATACCATCGTCAGTTTCACCGCTGATTAAATTTCCGTAGAAAATACGAATGTCGAGAGCATCCAATAATCTGAATGATGAATTGCCATTAAATAACACATGGTATTGTGAACTAGCATCCATCCATTTATAGCAGTCTTCAATCTTATAAACGCCTATCCAGATTTTATCCCCATCATCCGATCCATTAAAGAAATCAACATCATTGAGTGTAATCTCATATTTATAATACCCTTCAAGTTCCTCATCACCTTCAACAGGAACTATATTTTCGAAATCTGTCAAATTCTTATCGAAGAAGAATTTTTTGCTGCTGAATATGGCTACATGATATTCTTCGCCGTTTTGTGATAAAACGGTTATTAAACTTTCATCACCGTCTCCTGAAGTAGGATAATCTTTTGAAGTGTCCACAAAAATACTTACGATAGGCTCATCTTCTTCATCATCACCTTCATCACTGTTTTCACCACTGAATTTAATATATGATTCGGTTATTTCAATTGTTCTTGAAGTTGCGTATTCATCAACCTTGTCCCCATTTTCATCAAAGAAAATGAAATTTACTCTATCGCCGTCATGGACATTTGTTAAATCCAAATCCTTCAAAAAGATATGGGATTTCAGATTTCCGTTTTCATCTATCTGCCAATCCCCTTCACCGACAGCCCGAACAATAAGACTATAAATTTCCACATCATCATCAGTAAAGACATCCAGATGCCCGTCTTCTGTATCATTAGGCAGGATTATTCCTGCAACCATTGCATTTTCATCATAATCTTCATTTTCACTGTCAGTGATGATTTCATCTTCATTTACAAAAATATAATAAGGATTTTCCTCATCATCCTCATCAACAACAACGGATGAATTTCCCTCACTCATTACATCATTTTCATCATTTTCCAAAGACAGCTGAACATTACCTGCCTCATTACTTACAGTCAAATCATCTGAGACAATATCTTCAGATGCACTGACAGCACCGATTGTTAAAATAGCCATAACAACCAATGCAATCAGCATTCCCTTTTTAAGTTTCATTATTACACCCTTTTTAAATTTAATAACTTTCAATTTAAATCGATTATACCATAATAAATCAAAGCAAATAAACTCCCCATATGATATGAACATATTTCTTTTGAACATCATATTTAAATTAACCTAATTAAATCCAGTTATTTAACAAAATAAAACCCATAATCCAGTAAAAAATAAATTACATCAAAATTATTTAAAGTATAAAAAAATAAAGACCAATTGAAAGATTTTAAAGAAAAATAATGTAATATTTAACACTTATCCATTAATGACAAAACGATTTTACATATTACTAAACAAAAGCATATACTTTAAAATCATGAATATACATAACTAAATTTGGTGAACAAAATGGAATACGAAATTGTAGGAGGAGCATTCCCACTTGTTAAATGCAAATTGAATAAAGGAGAAAGAATGAAAGATGAAAGCGGAGCAATGGCATACATGACTCCAGGCATTAAAATGGACACCAACACCGGAGGAGGTCTTCTAAAAGGTCTTGGAAGGGCATTGGCAGGAGATACATTGTTCATGAACTTCTTTACAGCAGAACGTGACGGCGAGGAAATAGGATTTTCATCATACTTCCCAGGAAAAATCATCCCTATCAAACTGGAAGGATCCCAGTCAATAATCGGTCAGAAAAGCTCATTTTTGGCAGCTGAAGACGGCATCGAAATTGACATGTACTTCAGAAAGAAACTCGGAGCAGGATTGTTTGGAGGTGAAGGATTCATTCTTCAAAGATTCTCAGGAAACGGAATGGTATTCCTGGAAATAGACGGAGACGTTGTTGAAAAAACATTAGCTCCAGGTGAAACACTTATTGTCAACAACGGACATGTTGCTGCACTCGATGAAACTGTAGATTTCGATATTCAAAGAGTGAAAGGTGTAAAAAACATTGTATTTGGTGGAGAAGGACTGTTCTTTGCAAAAATGACCGGACCTGGAAGAGTATGGCTCCAGACTATGCCAGTGTGCAAACTTGCTGAAGCAATCGTACCATTCATACCTAAAAAGGAAGAATAAACAATTGACAAAAAAGTTTGTTTAAAATTTATATATCTAAAAAACATACATTACAAACAGAGCTTAAAAGCTCAAATTTGAATTAACAAAATTCAAAATTTTTAGATTACTGTGTTAAACTCAATATCTAATCTGTGTGTTGTGAGTTGAACTTCCCCACCGTTGTAGACGGCGGGGATTCGCAAACCAAAAAAAAATATGGAAATTTTTTTGGAAAATTTTTTTTTACTGCGCCGTCGTCCCGACGACTTCTAAACCTTTATTAAGGATGTTTTTTGCTGCATTGACATCACGATCATGATGTGTGTGGCAATGCGGGCAGTCCCAGTCTCGTATTCCTAAATTTTCAAGTCCACTTATGTTTTTATTGATTTTTTGACATTTGCTGCATTTTTTAGTGGATGGGAAAAATTTTGGGAGTTTAATGAATGTTACGCCTTCTTGTTGGCATTTTTTCTCTAGTTTGTCTAAGAAATTACGGGGTGCGTTTATTTGAATTGAATGGCTTAAATATGGGTTGTGTTTCCATGAAATGATGTTTTCGTTTTGAACTGCAACGAATATGCTGTTTTTAACAATATAAGATACTGCTTTGTTATAATAGTCATCTCTTTTGTTTAGGAATTTTTCCCATGATTTATTGTATAATTTTTGTGCTTCGAGGTATCTTATGGATCCTTGTTTGTGGTGGCTCATGGTTTTTTGATATCGGATTATGTTATCTGTTTCTTTTTCGAGGTTAAGATTGGGTATCTCTTGGCCGTTTGATAGAACTGCTAGTTTGCTGCATCCTATATCAATTCCCACTTGCATTCGTGGACTTATGATTGTTTCGGGTATGTGTATGTATTCGATGTTGAAAATGGCAAAGTATTTGCCATGTATTCTTTTAACTGTTACATGTTTGATTTTAACTGAAGGGTCATTTTTGTCACTTCCTCGTCGTAGTAATTCGCGGTATTTTTTACTGGTTTTGAATTTTGCTAATCCTAGTTTGGCTAATTTTATTTTATCGTGTCCGTTTTTATCTTTTGTTATTCTAATATTATAGTTATTGTTTATTATGCGGAATGTGAATTTTATGGTTTTTTTACGATGTTTAAAAACTGGATAATCTGATTTTATTTTAGGATTTTCGTATCTTTTAAAAGCATTAACAAGGTCTATTATTGCTTGCTGACGACTGCTGGACTCAGCTTTTTCTAAAAAAGAATATTCATGCATTAACATCTTTAAAATAACATTGCATGAACTAATGTTAACTATTGCCTTGTCTTCATATCCATTTTGAATTAATAGGCGTTTAAAGTTATTAATAAATTCCAATACATGATTATATATAAATCGGCGAATGCCTATATTGGACTCAATTTTGTTAATACTAACAATTTTTTCCCCATCATCATTCTTATCCATCTTAGTAGGATAAATCCTAATTTTAAGAACTTTTTTAACAAATTTCATTTTTCTAAGCCCGGAATAAATTTTTTTAAATTTACAAATGATATTATACTATATCTAATGTAATAGTATATAAACTTATACCAAGAGCAAATGAAGAGTATTCACTCGAAAGAAAATTATAATAAAAATGTACACCTAAAGCCAAGATGAAGAAAAAAAAATAGAAAATAAACAATATTGAAACAAATAAACACTTAAAAAAAAAGGTATTTACAACAGTATACCCAAACTTGCGATTCATCCTCGACTTAAGAAGTCGAGGTATTCTCGCATTTTTAAGATAAAAATCCCACACAATATAGATATTGAACGATTAAAAGAATCTCCACTCACCAGAGTACGAGATTCTAAAAATTAATCGTAAAAACTATTTTTATTTAAAATATTTAAATTCTTTAAAAATGAATTATTAAAAAAAATTGATTGAGTATGTAAACACACTTTAAAAAATAATAAAGAAGCTATTTTTTAGCTTCAATAACTGTTTTTCCATTCATGTAAGGGACTAACACTTCAGGAACTTTAACGCTACCGTCAGGCTGTTGATAGTTTTCCAAAATACAGCACATTGTTCTTTCAGTTGCAATAGCTGTACTGTTTAGAGTGTGCAATATCTGTGCATCTCCGGAACCTGCCCTTCCAACACGTGTTTTAGTTTTACGTGCCTGGTAGTCTTTACAGTTAGTACATGAAACCAGTTCCCTGAATGCTTTTGAACCTGGGAACCATGCTTCCAAATCGTATTTGATTGCAGCATTGTCGTTTAATGCTGAAGATACAATAGCGATTATCTGATATGGAAGACCTAATTTCTGATAGATTCTTTCAGTAACCTCCATCAGATGGTCATGCTGATTTCTTGAGTCTTCAGGTGTGGAATATATGAACTGTTCGATTTTTTCAAACTGGTGAACCCTGAATATTCCTAGTGTATCTTTTCCGTGGGATCCCGCTTCCTTTCTAAAGCATGTTGAAAGTGCGCAGTATCTTAAAGGCAATTCGTCAGGTGCGATGATTTCATTTCTGTGAAGAGCCGCCAAAGTCTGCTCAGCAGTTGCAATAAGGTACATATCTTCCCCTTCGACTTTGTACAATGTTTCTTCAAATTCACCGAGTTCAGAGGTTTCTGCTGCAACTTCACCTTTTACAAAGAAAGGTGTCTGCATTGGAATGTATCCTTCTGATTCAAGTTCGGAAAGTGCAAATTGGATTAAAGCAAGGTTCAAATGCAGGATGTCTCTTTTAAGGTAGTAGAAACGTGCACCTGCAATGCTTGCTGCAGTCTCTAAATCTGCACCGTCAATTTTATTGATTAAGTCAACGTGATTTAAAAGCTCAAAGTCATATTCCGGAATTTCACCGTATGTTCTAACCACTACATTGTCATCTTCAGTGTCTGAAATCGGAACATCCTCATCTATGATGTTTCCAACTTTGTATCTGTAATCGTCTCTGAGTTTTAGGTAATCAGCATTTTTTGCAGTCAGTTCCTTTATTTCTGCTGCAACTTCTTTTGATCTTTTAACGACTTCTTCGAAATTGCCTTCTTCTTTAGCTTTTTTGAATGATTTGGATAATTTGTTTTTCTCAGATCTTAAAGAATTTAATTTTCTTTCACCTTCTCTCCATAAGGTGTCGTATTCAATTACTTTTTCTACGTTTTCTGTGTCTCTAAATCTTTTCTTTTCAGAGTCTATGATAATTTCCGGATTTTCTCTGAACAATTTTATATCTAACAATATTTTGTCCCCTAAAATATTTTATTCAATTATAAGTATGATTTTTTTGTTTTTTAAAGTTAATGCTAATTTTAAAAAAATATGAGTAATAAATAACGATTTTTGAAAAAAATTTAAAAGAAAAAAATGAATGGGCATGACATCAGGTATTGCCCAAAATATAATCTATAAATCAAATATCAAATCAAACTTGGCGAATTTTGTTTCATTTAAAAATTTATTCATTCCCTTATCCATTTTACGGGCCAAATCCTGAACTATTTCTAAAAATTGTTCAAAGTCCTCTTTTGACTGTGATTCCAGACCGTGGGCTAAAATTGAATTGTTTCTCTTTCGGGTAAGGTTTTTAATTTTGGATTCGTTTTGAACAAAATATTTGCCCAGTTTATCGCCAAGCTCATTGAGAAGCAAGAAATCGTTTATCAGACCGATTTTTATTTTTCCTTCATCTTCTGATTTTTTAAGATACTCTATAAATTCAGGAGAAATATTTTTCTTTGAAAGTATTTCCAGGTCAACATCAGAGCTTATGATGTCATATTTGGAAAGCTGGACCTGAGCAATCAGTTCAAATGAGCGGTATAAACGGGCGATGGCATCATCATATTTATACTGTTCAGCTTTTCTAATGGAGTTGTTTATCAGACTTGCAAGAATATAGCAGTTTTTCAGATTTTCAGACCTTGAATTATTCATGATGCCCAAAGCTGCCAGATTCTTTTTTAATTTTTCGCGAATTTCTATGAATTCAAAATGACTCAAATCCGCTTTTGTAAGATACTTATAGGCACTTTCAAAGTCCATATTATCCCAACTATAATAAGATTTACAGATGTTTAAAAAAGAATCCTTATGGAAACTTGTATCAATAATCTTTTCCAAAACATCAATGCACTGCATGAAGTTATTGGCGTTGAAGTATCTTCTTATATTCATTATTGCAAGTCTATCATAGATTTTGTAGAGATTTTGATAATTTATGATTTCTGTACCCATGGAAACTTCACCACGGGACCTGTCTCCTCCGACTGAAATCAAATCCTTTTTATAGAACATTCCGCAGCAGGCCATTGCAGCTGACATTGTTTTAGTTCCGGAAGTATAATCCATAATTATCTGATATTCCTTGGTTAAATCATTATCGAATTCCCAAATTTTAGATTCGAATACCTCAAAACAAGTGTTGAAATCATCTATGGCTTCAATCGGAACGATCTGATAATCTTCATCTAAAATAAATTCATCATTATCCTGTTTGAATAGTTCTTCAATATATGGAATGATTTTTTTGGATTTTTCAGATGCGAAAAATACCACATAATTAGGATATATCTTGTTGATTGTGGAATACATCTTTTGGGCAAGCAGTCTTCCGCCTTCATCATGTGAATTAATGCCTGTTCCAACAATCATAAAAAGCGCAACGTCTTTTCTTCTCATAATACCATAACCTACATCATTAAATTATTTCATGATTTGTAGTTGTCTAAATAAGGTTTTCTTCCCATTCCTTTTCTTTGAATCCGACCAGAACAAAGTCATCTCCAACAACAATAGGTCTTTTAACAAGCATTCCGTCTGTGGCCAATAATTCAAACTGTTCCTTTTCAGACATGTCTGGAAGTTTATCCTTAAGTTTCAATTCACGGTATTTCATTCCGCTTGTGTTGAAAAATCGTTTAAGAGGTAAATCGGATAAGTTCCACCAGCTTTCAATCTCTTCAGCAGTTGGATTTTCTTCAATAATATGTCTTGATTCATATTCTATGTCATGTTCATCCAGCCATTTTTTAGCTTTTCTGCATGTTGAACATTTAGGGTATTGTACAAATAACATATTAAACATTTTTGAAATTAAAAATATTTAACTATTTCTTCAAAATCATCAATGACCTCTAAAAGATATTCATCTTCAAAATCCTTCTGCAGTCCATATCCCCATTTGACAATGATGCAGTCAATTCCCGCATTTTTTGCAGTCAGTATGTCGGTTATGGAGTCTCCGATATACACCGCTTCATCAGCGTTTACATCTGCCTTTTTAATAATCTCATTTACACCATATGCATCGGGTTTGGAGGGATTTTCATGATTATGTCCTTCAATGGCAATAAAATCAATTTCTGAAAAGTATTTGCCTATTAGCTCTTCTAGTGAATAGGTCAGTCTGTTTGAATTGATGGCTAAAATCACATCCTTTTCCTGCAATTTCTCCAAAATTTCCAGGGCTTTCGGAAATGGAACTGTCAATTCCTTTTTTGATGAATTATAAAAATCAAGATAGGTGGTTTTTACTTTTTCAAGATTTTCAGGAGTGTTGTTATCTCCCAAAACCAGAGAAACAATCTCATCAATGTTTCCTCCCAGACAAGGAATCAAATCCTCCCTGGTGAATTTTGGCAGGTCATACATCTCCAGTGTCCGGTTAAAACATTCAAGTACATCCCATATTGAATCAAAAAGTGTTCCGTCAAAATCAAAAATCGCAAGTCGTTTCATAATGTAAATTTTGTACCTTAAACAATTTATTTTTTTACATCATTTATTGAAAAAAAGTTAATTATCATATAATATGATAATTAAGACATTGTTACATTGTTAATGAACTCCAATATAATCTCAACAGTCTGATTTTGCTGGTCATCATGAGAAATCTTGGCAGGATTGTCCCCTTCCTGATGCCCATAATAAGCAAACTGAGCATGATTTCCACCCTGAATTACACATTCTGTTAAGTTGCTGATTAACGGTAAAGCTTTATTATATGATTCCCTATTTAAAATTCCGTCTTCAGATCCATAAATTGATAAAACAGGCTTGTCAATTTTTTCTGTAGGATAAGCGGCCAGCAGTACAACTGCATCAGTCTTGTTTGAATGAACAGCATATGATGATGCTGAAACTCCACCTAAAGAATGACCGGACATGATATAATGGGAGTAATTGCCTGCTTCAATTATTGGTTCGGCACTGTCCTGGCCGAAAAATGCAAAATTCAAAGGCATTTCCACAAGATAGCAGTCCACACCATTTTCCGCCAATTGTACAAACAGAGGAAGGTAAGCTGTATATTCGTTTTTAGCACCAGGATAGAAAATCAGTGATGTGCCATTGCCGGGTCCATCTAACCACAATCCGTTTGATATCTTTTGAACTGAAACATTGTCAGTTCCGTTAAGCAAATCAGTTGCAGTTTTTTCGGCATGATGAACATCAGTGAAATAGAATATTCCATATGCCAAAACACATGCCACTATAACTATAATTAATATTTTAATTTTCTTATTCATTCAAACTCACTTATATAATAATTAACTAATTTAATTAATATATTTAACTAATTTTTTAAAAAAACCTGACTTTTGTTCTATCTGAAGAAAATATTCACTGTAATTCTAAATATTTTTAATAAAAAAAAATGAATTTATCCACATTTATTTAAAATTATAACTTTAATATGAATACACTATAAAATTTAAAGATTAATATTAAATAAAATATGGACAACAATATCCGATTTCTCTGATTTGAAAAGCAATATTTAAACATAATCAGATATAACTATTAATTAACGGTGATTATATGATTTTAAACAGGAAAAATATAATTATTCTTTTGATAATTGTAGGTGCTTTTGCCGTTGTTGGAGGAGTTTATGCTCATGAAATTTCAGACAACACAGGGCTTAAAACCGCAAATATCATGAAAAAAGTTAGCAACAATAAAGTTAAAACAGTAACTGTAAAGATCAATAACTTCAAACCAGGAGTATTGTGGGGGCCGAAAGCAACAAAATTTAAAAATGGAGATGCAATAGCTGGATATGTTACATATACCGGCAATGCCCAGTTTGATAAAGGAACAGGTGTTACAGCATGGTATATCGGAACCGGAATCAACGGAGATTTGAACCCTCATCACACAAAGCTGGTTAAAGTAAAATTCTACTTCAAAAACAACAAAAATCCGAAAAAAATTAAAACAAAAACAGTTTCAGGAAATGGTGGTCATATCAGAACCAACCTTATAAGCGGATACACACCTTACAAGGCAACAGTATCCTATAAAACATATTAATTTTTAAAAAAAAAAAGTTGATTAGAGTCATAATGAAATTATGAACTCTAATAATTTATTTATTTAATTATTGATTCGAGAGTTGCATCATCAGGTGCAATTACGTCAGCAATTTTTCCGTCTTTTAAGAATTTGAATTCAACGGAACCGTCACTGTAAGACTGGTTGTTGTAAACACCATCGATACCTGCAATGGTTTTGTTTACATCAGTGTCTTTAGTACCTGAGATACTGGTGAATTTATCATCACCGAAGAATACTTTTACAACAATTTGTTGTCCGTCTTTTACGAATTCTGTGAGTGAAGCTTTAGCGCCTGGAATATCATCAGCTGCCATAGCTAATTTTTGAGCACTTTCGTTTTCTTTATATCCATCAGGTATTTTGAATTCCACACCTTGTAATTTTAAAACACCGTTAGTGAAATCCATTTCTCCCCCGTCACTATTGGAAGAGCTAGATGAACCGAAGTTAAAGCTCCATCCTTCTGCACTTACTGCACCTAAAGTCAAACCGACTACTGCAAGTAAGACAAATCCAAATATTAAATATTTTTTCATTTTTTCACCTTTAATTCAATAACATATAAAAGAAATATGTTACAATAATATATATTTAAAATATTATATAAATTTATCATTTTTTTAAGGGAAAAATTGAATATTGAATTTTCAATTTAAAACTCTTATTTTTTAATTTCAAGCAATAATGGGATTTTATTTT
>NZ_SUTM01000036.1 GCF_015062935.1 Methanobrevibacter sp.
TTAACAAAAGTACACCCAACTTTTCGATTCATCCCCGACTTGCAGAAGTCGAGGTATTCTCGAATTTTAAAGATAAAGGATTCCTCCCTTTAATTTGATGTGTTCGCCAAGAGGAGAGTTCATTAAAACATGTGTTTTAAATCTTATCATTGGCAATATTATCCTGTTCAAAATAAATATCACCACCTTTTGGATCAAGAGTTTGATTAGATATAATCTTTAATTTAATGGAATATATACTTTTTATTTGTTAGATTCCCAAATCAAAATTGCTTCATACTTGAAATTTTTATTACTCAAATATCCTGTGGAATATGGCCTATCTATATCAATTCTTTGAGATTAACTTAAGAAAATATTATTTCATATCCTTCGGTAAATGCCACAATGCAGTCAGTGAATTAGTGTTATTTGAATATGCTACAAAATTTTCGAAAAATTCTCTTTTAACTTCCATTGCAGTTTCACCCTCCATTAACCTCAGCAATCATGAGTGGAGAATCGGGATTAACAGATTATTGTTCTTTTTAACTAGATTCATATTGTGTTGTTTTTGTTGGTGGCAAGAACCTTAATAATGTTAAATGGTATGTTAACACCATTATATTTTTAAATTAGGTGAAAAAGGTTAGTTGGAAATTTGGACTTTTTATCTAATCTACTCGAGGCTTTTAGGTTATTCTCTCCGGATAGATTAAAACAGCACTTTTTTTAAAATCAGTCTTTGTAATTGTTTTCAACTCTGTCAAGGTAATATTTTCCCTTGTCGGTGATGCTGTAAAATCTATAGCGTTTATCTTCTTCATTAAGACATTCTACAAGCTCCGCATCTTTCAAAGTCTTCAGGTATTTTGAAACATGATTGCTGTTGTCATCAATATCCTTGCTGATTCTTGAAGGTATTTTGTCCTCTTTTTCAAGTGATTTAAGCACGCTTATCCTTTTTTTGGACCTTGCAAGCAGGGATACGATGCTCATGTCGTCTTTGTTTTTCATATTTTTAATTTTGTTTTTAGCTATATAGTAGATATCTATATGATATTAGCATGCTAATAGCAATATTTATATGTTGTGTGTAACATACTAATTATTACAAAAATGATGGTGTTTACTATGAACAAAAAGATTCTAGCCGCAATTATAATTCTTGCAATTGTTTCACTGATGTGCGTATTTTCTATCAGCATGTCCGCTAAGAATTTTGATGGACATTTCACCATGAATGTTCCGATGGGAAAACAGTATCGCGATATTGCCTATTGCCTTCCAAACGGAGGCCTGGGATCAATTGCCGAATACTGGGATGTTAATACTAACTGTGAAATAGAAGACGGGGACATTGTAATCTATTATTATAATAACTCTCTTCTCTCAGATGGGGAGTCAAGTGCATGGCAGCATGCTTTAAATGGACTTACAACATCTTATCTCTATAAGCGGGCTCCAGATGATGGCAATCTGGTTATTCTAACCAATGATATTGATATGAAAGGTATGCCCCCCTATATGGCAGGAAAATCAAATGAAGACGGCAGTGAAGCTGTTTTTGTCGGCGGCAGGAACCTCAATGATGTCAAATTGTATGCAAACACCATTGAATTTTTAAATTAGGTGTGAAAAATGTTAGTTAGAAATTTGGACTTTTTATCAATTCCCAAGGAATTTGCTAAAGTTGAAATCGAAATCTATGACAACAAGTCAATCGCTTTAGTGTATATTGAAAACAAAGGTTATTCACTGGTCTTAAAAGAAGGTGATGACATCCACTCAGTATTCTTGCTCAAGACAGACATTATACCAAGCAATGTAAACGGCCATTCCGACAGGGAAGACTTTATAAACGTCATTAAAATGCTTTTGGACAGAATTTACAGCGTCAGTGATATTAAGGAATATGAAAAACAGCATCAGGAACATGTATTCTTAAGACTGATGGACATGCTCAACGAAGGAAATGGTGTTGAAATGATATCCGAAGACAATTCCAAAACCTACACAGACATTGAAAAAGGTTTCATGAAGCTGGAAATTGATATCATGGACAATAAAATCAACGCATTGAATTCATCCATTTCAGATGTTTCATCCAACCTGCAGTCCACTGTGGATAATATAGAAGAAAACAAATGGGGAAACAAGATTAAAAAATCAATCGATCAAAATAACTGGGGATAATTATGGTTAAATGTCAAAATTGCGGAGCAGAAGTTGTAGGATCAAATTTCTGCTTTGCATGCGGTGAAAAGGTAGAGCAGTTCGAAAGCGATTCAAGCATATGTCCAAAATGCGGTGCGAAAAACAGAAAAAACACTTCATTTTGTGCAGAATGTGGAAACAAATTGTCAGGGGGACTTCCTTCATCAAGAAATCAAAGGGAGTGGGAAATAAAACGTAATGAAGTTATTCAAAGATATGACAGGCTTGCAGAGGAATTCGGAATCAAGGACGAGGACTATTTCCTCACCAGTGTCAAAAGATTCAACAAGCTTGAGCAGAGTACAACAAAACACAGTCTCACAAGAGATGTTGTTGAAACCGCCCTGGTTGGAGCACCTATTTCCCGTTTTAGCAAAAATCACATGGGTAATGAAACAATTATCGATGGATTTTTCCTGATTAAGGAAGAAAAATTTGTTTTCATGGAAATCGATAACAGAGACTGGGAAAAAGTAAATGCCGGAATAAACAATTTCTACTTCGACAAGATTGTTTCAATGAGGGTTACAAAACGTCTGGGAGATGACAGCAGATATGCCGACATTACCAAAAGGGCATGGACATCACCTGATGACATCAGAAGGTCAATCAAAAATGACATCCAATCCCTTAAGGCTACAAGATTTAAGGATTTGATAGCAAACAATGACAGTGCAGACATGTTTGACAGGCTGCTCATCAAACTGGTTGACAACACTTCCTATGAAATCAGGCTTCCAAGCTACCAGTTCGGTCAAAACCTTGTGGATTTATTCGAAACTTTAAGGGGAAAACTGCAAACAGTTGTTGTTCAAAATCAAACAGCAGAACCTACCAAGGCACAACAGCTAAAGGAATTCCAGGAATTGCTTGAAAGTGGTGCAATAACACAGGAAGAATTCGACCAGCTTAAAAAGGAACTGCTGTTCGGTTAGGTGTTGAAGATGGTTAAATGTAGTCGATGTGGGGTTGAAGTTGCAGACTCATTTGACATGTGTCCCAATTGCGGAAACTCTTTGGCACAGTCACAGGAACCCGTTAGTGAACCCTCAGGGGATTTGACATGCAGCAATTGCGGAGCGCCTATAAAAAATGACGCCGATTTCTGCTCAGAATGCGGAACAAAAGTTGAACAGAACACCTCAAACAGATGTGACGGCTGCGGTTCTGAAGTTCCCGACGGAGTACTGTTCTGCCCGACCTGTGGAAGGAAAGTCAGACAGATTCAACCTGCCCTGACTTCCCCGCAAGCTCAAACATGCCCTAACTGCGGATTTAATATCGAGGAAGATGTCACTTTCTGTCCTGAATGCGGAGTCAACCTTGTTACAGGTGAAAAATCCGAAATCCAAAATAAAAATCAAAGTTTCACAGATAAAATTGACATTAACAGGATAATAAAACCAACAATCATCATGGCGGTTGTAGCTATTGTGCTTTCAATAATCGGAGTAGCGATAGGATTGTCATGGATTTCATTTATTTTGGCTATTTTAATAAGTGTAGGCTTTTTTGCAGGATTGGTTAACAATGAAGCCAATGCAATGCTGTCAGGATTTTTTGTAGGATTAATCCTTGGCCTTTTGGAAACTCCAATCATTGCATTTGTCTGGGGATCATTTGCAGCAGGACTCTATGAATGGTTTTACGGAGGCCAGATTCTGGTGCTGATTATACTGGCAATAATCATGGCATATATCTCAAATGTCTATTTAAAAGATAATATCCGAGGGATTGCAGGCGATTTTGCATCTCGGTTATAATTTTCTTTTTCTTTTTTTACCATCCTGGACTGTAAAAGTCAGGGTGTTTCCCGTTTTAAATATTGATAAATTATTTACAATGCCGTCAATTTAAGAATTTCATTATAATACTTTAAATCAGTATTATGAAAATATTAAATTGTATTTTAGTGTACTATCCTTTAAGAATTTATCATTTTTAAAATTAATTTATTACTAATGGTTGTTCTTTGATTAAAGTAATATTTAACTTTTATTAAATTAGTACTTGTTTATGGCAATTATTGTTTAATAAATCTAATTCGTTGTTTTAATCAATATTTTGTTAAATTAATTATTTTTAGATTATGTTGGATATACTAATCATATTACTATTTTAGCATTAGTTTAAGTTAAAATTATAAATTTAAAGACTTAAAAAAAGTTTATATATAAATTGAGGACATATGTATAAGTATGAGAATAAAACACAAGCCCTCATTATTATTTTGGGGCAATTCATTAATTAATTTTTCTATTCTTTCTGAAAAAATAGAAAATCACCCAGAAGACCTACATCTGCAAGAAAATTCAATATGAACTACAGATTAACATGAAAAAAGAGATGTATAAAAAATCAAAAAGATAAAAAAATTATGAAATTCTTAAATTGACGGCATTGTCTTTTTTTTCGTAACATTTATATTATTCAACTATCTAATATCTATTAAAAAGTGATATTATGATAGAAAACAACATTTGTCTTTTAACAGACAGTTATAAGGTAACTCATCACTATTTCTATCATAAAGGCACTGAAAAGATTTATTCATACCTTGAAAGTAGAGTAGGTGCTGAGTTTAACAAAACAATTTTTTACGGACTTCAATATATCCTCAAGAAATATCTTGAAGGCCAGATTGTCACTCAGGAAAAAATTGACGAAGCCGATAACCTGATTGCCAATCATATCGGTCCGGATATCTTCAACAGGGATGGCTGGCAATATATTTTGGATGAACATGACGGCCATTTGCCGATTGAAATAAAGGCAGTTGCGGAAGGAACTCCTGTTGATGTGGGAAATGCACTGATGACAGTCGAAAACACCGATGACAAGTCTTATTGGCTGCCTAATTACTTGGAACCTCTTTTGTTGCAGGTCTGGTACCCTTCAACTGTTGCAACTCTCTCAGCAGAGGTCAAAAAACTGTGCAATTTCTATCTTGAAGTGACAGGTTCCGTTAAGGATAATCTTGACTTCATGCTCCATGATTTCGGATACAGGGGTGCAACTTCAACCGAATCCTCAATGCTTTCCGGATCAGCTCATCTGCTCAGCTTTTCAGGGACAGACACCATTGCGGCACTGACAATACCTGAAAACTATTACAACGATTCCACTCTATACGGATTTTCCGTCCAGGCAACCGAACACAGCGTAATGACATCTCTCGGTCCTGAAGGTGAAATTTCACAGATTCTCAATGTAATCGATAATGCAAAGGATGGAGTGCTGGCACTGGTTATAGATTCATACAACTACAGGAACTTCCTCGAAGAATCCGGAAAATCTGGAACAGAGCTGAATGAGGCCATTCTGAATTTCCTGGATGGTGAGGATAACAAGGTCGTATTCAGGCCGGACAGCGGTGAGCCTGTATCCACAACCATTGATTGTCTGAATCTGCTTTCTGAAGGCTTTGGAAGCCATCTCACCGACAAGGGCTATAAGGTCTTTGACTTGAACATAGGACTCTTATGGGGTGACGGACTGAACTATCAGAAAATCCGTGACATATTGTTTGCCATGAAATAAGCCGGATGGGCCGCCCAGAACATCATATTCGGTATGGGCGGAGGACTGCACACAGCCGTCAATCGTGACACCCAGAGAAACGCATTCAAATGTTCAGCCCAATTGCGTGACGGTGTCTGGCATGACATATTCAAGAATCCTCTTGATTCAAGTAAAAAATCAAAGACCGGAAGATTTAAGCTAATAAGAGAGAACAATTCATTCAGAACAGTTCCAATTGATAGTGAAGGTGAAGATTACCTTCAGACCGTATTTAAAGACGGAGAACTGCTGATTGATGATACCTTTGCAGATATCAAGCAAAGGGCTTTGAAATATTCAAATTTCTTATAAGGTGATAAAATGTGCACAGCAAGCAATTATATAACTGACAATCATTATTTTGGCCGTAACTTTGACTATGAAATATCCTATAACGAAAGGGTAACCGTTACTCCAAGAAAGTATGAGCTTAAATTCAGAAAAATAGATGATATTAAAACCCATTACGCTATAATCGGAATAGCTGCAGGCATTGACGAGTATCCATTATATTATGATGCATGCAATGAAAAGGGATTGGCTATTGCAGGTCTGAACTTTGCTGGAAATGCAGTCTACAGGGAATTTGAAGAGGATATGGTTAATATCACTCCTTTTGAACTGATTCCTTATCTGCTTGGGACCTGCTCCAGTGTGTCTGAAGCCCGTGAGGCATTAGGAAAAATCAATCTTGTAAACATTAACTTTGCCGATGAGCTTCCACTGTCCCCGCTTCACTGGATGATTTCTGATGAGGTTGAATCCATTGTCGTTGAACCCTTGGCCGACGGCCTGAAGGTCTATGACAATCCTGTAGGTGTTTTGACCAACAATCCTCCTTTTGACAAGCAGCTGTTTTACCTGAATAATTACAGGGGTTTATCTAACAAAAATCCTGAAAACACATTTGGTGTGGATTTGGAGGAGTACTCAAGAGGTATGGGTGCGATAGGCCTTCCGGGTGACTTGTCATCAGCTTCAAGATTTGCAAAGGTTGCATTTACCCGTGCAAATTCCTATTCGGATAATGATGAGGCAAGCAGTGTAGGTCAGTTTTTCCATATTCTTGGCTCAGTCGAGCAGCAGAACGGCTGCACATTCATAGATGATCCTGATTTGTATGAATACACAATATACACTTCCTGCTACAACACCAACAAGGCAATCCTGTATTACAGGACATACCATAACTCACAAATCACAGCAGTCGATTTGTATCGGGAGAATCTTGATTCATCTGAACTGATAAATTATCTTTTGATTAATGAAGAGCAATTCAACTTCATTAATTAAATATTTCCTTTTTTTTAAACAATGCCGTCAATTTAAGAATTTCATTATAATACTTTAAATCAGTTTTGATGCTTGCCAATTATTTTGCGGCGGTAATGGGTGGTGAAGGCGATACAAAACGCGCCACTCTGATAATCATTGCCGGAAACATTGTCAACATCATCCTTGATCCTATTTTTATCTATACTCTTGATATGGGGATGTTCGGTGCATGATTTGCCACAATCATAGGTTATTTTGTTTCTTTTGCACTGTTTTTATACTTATTCTATTATAAACAGGACACTTTCGTTAAAATTGATTTAAAGCACTTTAAGTATGATTTGTCCATTTTTAAAGAAATTATCAAGTTGGCGATTCCAATTATTCTAACCGGGATGATAGTGGCGGTTATTGGAATCATCGTCAATTACGGACTTCACACTTACGCTTCGGCATATGCCGTTGCCGCATATGTGGTAATCATTAAAATCCAGTCAACAGTATATTCTCCTATGCAGGGTTTGTCTAAAGGTTTGTGCATCGTGGCAGGTCATCTGAACGGTGCAAAAAGATTTGTAACTCTTAAGGATACCATAAGAAGAATCCTTATTATCAATATAGTTTTATCTGTTGTGCTGGGCGTGCTGCTGATTGTATTCAACTCATATTTCATTTCAATATTCACAGATGACCCGTATGTACTTCTGGAAGCCGGTGGCTTTTCCATACTGGCGTGCTGTTCAATTATTACCTATGCATGCATCATGACATGCAATTACTCATTTATCGGAATTGAAAAAAGCAGTTACAGTCTTTATTTTTTAATATTTGATATAATAATGAGTTTAGTTTTAATGTTTTCTTTTCTGATGTTTTCAATTGGGGCGGTTTTGGAGTGGTATTTTCGGTTGTCTTCAGTGAGGCCATCCCGGGTGTTTTGATGTTTTTTGTGCTCAGATTCAAAATCAATCTTCAAATCAAAAATAGTTCTTCTGAAAATGCGGTTTAGGATAATTTTTCAATATCATTAAATATCACGAAAACCAAAATTATAATATTAACAAAAGGAGCATAATGTTATGAATAAAAGAACTATAGAGCTTTCTGGACATATTATAGATTCATTGATTTTAACCAAAACAATGGCTATAATTATGGACAAGGGCGGAGAATTTGATATATTGGAAATTGATGTTGGACGTAAGAAATCAGATATTAGTAGAGCTAAAATCGAAGTTTCCGCAGATTCTCCCGAGCTATTGAATTCAATTTTAGATGAGTTGTCTGTGCTTGGTGCATCAATAGATGAAATTAAAGAGGTAAATCTCGTATCATCAACAAAAGACAAAGTTGCTCCTGAAGGTTTTTATTCCTCATCTAACCATACCACTCACGTTTTCTATAAAGGAAACTGGATTCTGGTTGAAGATATTGAAATGGACTGTCTTGTTGTAGTGGATGAAGACGTTCCAAGGGCTTATGTAAAGCCAATCGCTGATGTAAAGTCCGGAGACAGGATTGTTGTTGGTCTTGACGGTGTAAGGGTTACACCTCCTCACAGGTCAAGGGATGAACAGCAGGTCTTCGAGTTCATGAACAGTGATGTGTCTTCAGAAAAACCATTGATGAATCTTATAAATGGTATCGCTAAGGAAATGAAAGAAATCAAGGCCAAAGGTGGAAAAATCGGTATTGTCGGAGGTCCTGCCATTGTACACACAGGGTCAGGTAAATACTTGGCCGATTTAATCAGGGAAGGATACATTGATGTAATCATGGCAGGTAATGCACTTGCCACTCACGATATTGAATCCAATCTTTTCGGAACTTCACTTGGTATTGAAGTTGAAACCGGTAAAATCGTAGCTCACGGCCACACTCACCATATGAGGGCCATAAACAGAATCAACAATTCAGGTTCAATCAGGGGTGCCGTTGAAGACGGAACATTGACCGGAGGAATCATGTATGAATGTATTAAAAACGACGTTCCTTATGTCCTTGCAGGTTCAATCCGTGACGACGGACCTCTTCCAGATGTCATTACCGATACAGTCGAAGCACAGAAGCTTATGAGAAAATACGCTCAGGAAGTTGACATGGTGCTGATGATTTCAACAATGCTTCACTCAATCGCAATGGGAAATCTCCTGCCTTCAAGGGTTAAAAGTATCTGTGTAGATATAAATCCTTCCACAGTTACAAAACTCTCAGACAGGGGAAGTGCACAGGTTTTAGGTATTGTAACCGATATCGGTACATTCCTGCCACTTCTATATAACGCATTACATGAGGAATAAAGATGAAATTCACAGCATACATTTTAGATGTTTTAACAGATTCAGTTTATCCTGCAAGAATAACAATTGCTGACGGGATATTTAAGGAAATCGTTCCGATTCACGTTACTGAAGAGACAAAAATAGATGTTGACGGACTTATTGTTCCGGGTTTCATTGATTCTCATATTCACATTGAAAGCAGTATGATGACTCCTGCACAGTTTGCAAAGGTTGCTGTAAGGCACGGTACCACTGCTGTTGTATGCGATCCTCATGAAATCGCAAATGTCTGCGGAATTGAAGGTGTTGAGTTCATGATTGAAAACGCTTCCACAGTTCCGTTCAATTTTTATTTTGCAGCCCCTTCATGTGTTCCTGCAACTGCATTTGAAACATCAGGTGCAAAACTGGACTCTGAGGATATTGAATATCTGCTTAAAAAGCCGGAAATGGTTGCGCTTGCTGAGATGATGAACTATCCTGGCGTTATCGGTGCCGATAATGAGGTTTTAAGCAAACTGAAAATTGCAAGGATGTACAAAAAGCCAATTGACGGTCATGCACCACTGGTTTCCGGAAAAGATTTGGATAAATATATCGAACAGGGTATAGTCACAGACCACGAATGCAGTAATTTCAAAGAAGCTATCGAGAAAAAGCAGAAAGGTATGAAAATTATGGTTCGTGACGGATCATCTGCTAAAAATATGGAGGCTCTCTTTGATTTTTCACAACGTATAGAACATTACAAAAATCAGGACAGTTTCGGAATCATACCGAACGAGGTTCTCTCAAGAAGACTTCACTCTCCAATATTTGATTTCATAGTAAGTGACGATAAAAATCCTAAAGACCTGCTCAACGGCCATCTCAACGAATCAGTCAAAAAGGCGGTTGACCTTGGAATCGATCTCATTAAAGCCATAGAAATGGTGACAATCAACCCTGCGGCACATTACGACCTTGATGGGGGATCAATCGTAACCGGTTCACAGGCAGATTTCGTCATCATAGACAATCTTCATGATTTCAATATACTAAAAACATATATTGCAGGGGAATGCGTTTTCGACGGTGAAAATGTTTTATTTGACGTTGAGGACGTTGAATTTGAAAACACCATAAATGCAGACAAAAAATCCCACGCAGACTTTGACATATGCTTTGACGGTGACGAATGTGAAGTAAATGTCATTGAGTGCATCGACGGGGATTTGCTTACCAAGAAAAGCACTGCAAAACTCGCCGTAAAGGACGGCATTGTCCAGCCTGACATATTCCAGGACGTATTGAAGATTTCAGTAGTGGAACGCTACGGATCAAATAATGTGGCCAATGCATTCATCAAGGGATTCGGCCTTAAAAAAGGAGCAATGGCTTCATCAATTTCACATGACTCCCATAATATTGTCGTAGTCGGATATTCATCAGAAATGATGGCTGAAGCGGTAAACCGAGTAATAGACAACAGGGGCGGAATAGCTGTTGTAAGCGAAGACTTTGAAGATTCACTGTCTCTACCTATTGCAGGACTTATGAGCAATGAGGACGGACATGACATTGCAAAAAAATTAACAATCCTTCAGAAAATGGCTTCCGCTTTAGGATGCAAGCTCACAGCTCCGTTCATGACAATGGCGTTCATGTCACTTCTGGTTATCCCTTCACTGAAACTCTCAGACAGGGGACTGTTTGACGGTGACAACTTTGAATTTATAGATGTTATAAGAAACTAAAGGTCATAACCTTTATTTCTCAATTCTTTTTTTATCAAACCCATTGCCTTTATGTCCTCACGATAACCTACTTTTTTAACGACACGGTTCGCTTCCCTAAATTTACTGATATATTCGGCTTTTTTGTCATCACTGACCATATCGAAGCGGCTTAGATTGGAAAGGGATTCCACAACATATCCGAATCCTCTGTTGTATGCCCTTGTATCCTTGTTGATTACAATATCTGTAACTTTGGATTTGATGACAATAGCCTCATCTTTCTTTTTGACAGGGTCGCTTTGCTTTACGGCCTCGGTGAGTGAAATCACTTCACACTTAAAATAGGCCTCAGCACACTTAAGTGACAGGTCTTCATTAAAATAATTCCGAGGGAGATTTCCCAGTGTTGAGGTATAAAAGATTTCGGGGTCATATGTGATGTTTACAGTAAATTTGCGGGTTTCAACAATGTTTTCAAGGGTGTGGCTTCCTTTGAAAATACGGTTGACAATCACGTCAGGTCCGGAACATATAACACCAATTGGAGCAGCATTATATACATTTTGAGCATTTTTGGTAGTTATGATTGTCTCATACTGCCTTCCCCTTTCCATTCCAATAATCGATAAGTCAATTTCCATAATACTCATGTAATATTGGCTCTTTCAAAAACTTAAGTGATTCGGATTAAAAAATTTTTGAGGAGCAAGATTTTTTTCTTTTCTAATTTTT
>NZ_SUTM01000037.1 GCF_015062935.1 Methanobrevibacter sp.
GGATTAAAAATCGTCGGAACGACGGTGCAGTAAAAAATATCCCCAAAAAAATATCTTTTTTTGGGTTTGCGAATCCCCGTCTTATCAAAGACGGGGAAGTTCAAAGGTGGTTGATAATATGAAATTATTTGAAAAACCAGGTTATGAAACTATAATTGGAGATGGCAGACATTTAACGGAATATATGAAAAATCTAATCAAAGAAGGTAAGATTTCAGAAAGTGAGGCAATGTCAATTAAAGATAGATTAAAAAATGGATTTGAGAATGGCAGTATTAAAGAAGAAGAGCTAATTCTTAGGGCTCATGAAATGTTTTCTGATTTTCTGTATGATTATATATGGTTCTTTGGGAATGTTATGTCAAAGGATGAAACCTGTCCGATATGTCTTGAAAAAATGGATTATAAAGAGGGTTCTTGTAAAAATTGTGGTTTTGATCTTGATTTAGTTCATTTAAGTTTAAAAGAGTTTGAAATGATGGATATTTTCGCAGATTTTGTTGATTCACATGAAGACCTTAAGGATACAAAAGACATGCTTTTAGAAAATGATTATTATGGGGACCATTTATATAATGATTTGCTGCTCCAAATATTTTTGGATGATTCCTTAAAAAGGGAATATGATAGCCTTCATTTAAATAATTTTGCGGATTTGGATGAAATGTATGCTGATTTTAAAGAGGATACGTCTGAAGAAAATTACTCCCAAGAGAATGCTCAAACAACTTGTATGGATGAAATTGAATTTTGTAAAATGGCTGACAATAAGTATCGTCTAATCCCAAGGGTTGATGATTCATATGTCATGCCTGTTGATTTGAATAGATTTAAACTTTATACTCTTGTTGATGAATGTAATGATGCAGATTTTGCATTATATGATTTGTCTTTTGTCCCATGGTGTTTTAGACAACAACTTAGAGATTTGTCCTTTGAAGGAGGATTTTTGACTCATAATGCCTGTAAAGCTAATTGGCAGGATTTTTCAAAAGACTTGAGGCGTTGGCAATTGAAAGAATTTTTAGAAAAACATGGTATTGATGCCACGGGCAATAAAAAACATCTTGTTCAAATAATTGCTGAAAGTAATTTGCCATTAGAAGAATTCGTGTCTGAAAAAACATTTTTAACACAAGAATCTTATGATTACTTGAAAGAATATGAATGGATTCAATTTTACATCGATAATCTTTATTATTTTGATTTTTTAGACTTTTTTGATTTTTTGGATAATCATAATGGCAGTATTGAGGAGATTTCTCTAAAATACTTGGATGAACATATTAAATTAGCTGAGGAGTCATTGGATTTTGATTATATCATGAGGACTTATGAATCCAAAACAAGAATTCTTCATTCAATTTTAAAATTGGATGAGGCATTGGAATGTGATATTCGAATATTGCATTTAAATATGAATCCTATTTGCTTACCCAATTATAGCTTTTCTTCACATGTTCCTTTAGATTCTGAAAATATTTCAAATCTAAAAGAAGCAAAATCAAAATATGGGGAGGAAGTAATCTTCAAATCATTTAATAAAAATTGGAATTTTAGGGGTTTTAAATCAATAATCATTCCTAAAAATGATGTTTGGGATTATTTAATTAACGCATTAAATTCTAAAGATCAGAATCATGGAAGTAAAAAAATTCGTGAAAAATATTTCTTGTCTTTTTAAATTGATAATAATAGGAGTTTTAAATAATTGGGTGTGAATACATCTAAAACTTCCATAAATTATTGTTTTTACAGTCGTTATGAATGCTATTTTGTATAATTGTGGCTAAAATCTATTTTAAGGACTTTATTTACTTTTTAAAGTGTAAATAATTTTGTCATGTTTTTCAATATTATAAATTTTATTGAATATTCTTTTATATATTATCATTCAATATATTGAATATATATTTATATAATAGTGTTCAATATATTATCAAAGAGGTGATTTAGTATGAATCCTGATAATGAAGATTCAATTCATGATTTTTTACAAAGCCAAATAACAGATACTCCTTTATCTCTAAACAATGAGTTATCAAATAGGGGTGTTAAATTTAATCATAGGGATGATTTTGAAGAAATAAGAACATTTATAGATGAATTCATCGATGGAAATAATGTTAATCGTTATATTGTATTGCCAGGTCTTAGAGGTGTTGGAAAAACAACAATCTTATTTCAGGTATATGACTACTTGTTGAATCAAAAAAATATCCGTCATGAACAGATATTATATTTTTCCTGTGAGGAACTAAATAAAATAGAAGATTGTGACATCTATGATACCATCAAATATTATCTAAAAACATTCCATAACTCCTCACTGCAGACACTTGATGAAAAATTATTCTTATTAATTGACGAATCACATTTTGATAAAGATTGGTCACTTTCAGGTAAAATAATCACTGATAAATCTAAAAATATATTTGCGATTTTTACAGGTTCATCAGCAATAAATCTTGAATATAATGCTGAAGCCGCAAGAAGGATGATACGATATCCAATAACTCCCCTAAATTATTCACAACATTTAAAATTAAAATATAATTATCACACAGATATTTCCAATGATTTGATAGATTTATTATTTAATGGCAATGTTGATAATGCAATCATAAAAGAAAAGCAGGTAAATCGTGATTTATTAAATCTAAAAAATTATCATTCAATGGATTGGGATAATTATTTTAAATTTGGAGGATTTCCGTCAGTGATGCATGATACGAATCACAGAAATGCATTTAAAAAATTATACTACTCAGTTGAAACTGTGGTGACAAAAGATTTAGGGACAATGAATAACCTGACTGCAAATACACAAACAAATGCATTAAGATTAATGAAATTTTTGGCGGAAAAATATCCTGGTGACATTTCACAAAATGCGCTTGCAAATAAAATCAAAACTTCTGCAGGAAGTGTTAATACAATAATGGACTTACTTGAAAAGACTCATTTGATATTTCACACAGAACCTTATGCAGGTGCAAATGCAAGAGCAAAAAAATCATGGCAGTATTATTTTGCAACACCAAGCATAATGCATGCAATAAATCTCAAATTCGGATTTTCATCTATAAAATTGAGTGAATATGAAGGAATATTGCTTGAAACATTAGTCGGATCAAACCTTGTTAATTTGAAAAATAGTGAACAGTTCTTTGAATTCAGTATATTCTACGATACATATAAAGTGAAAAAGCAAAAGGTTGATTTTATAATAAAAAAAGATTTTGATGAAGTAATCCCAATAGAAGTTGGACACGGTAATAAAGGTACTGATCAAATTAAGGATGCAATAAGACGTTATAAAGCTCCACATGGAATTGTTATATCTGATACAACAAAAACAATTGAAAAAGTTGATAATGTAATATTCGTGCCAATAAAAACTTTCTCATTAATGTAAAAACTATTAAAATTTGGGAAATATTATTTATTTTCCATTTTTTGTTTATGGTGTAGTGTGTTTAAATATTATTATATCATATTAATTGTGTAAGAGCTAAAAGTACTAAATATTTTGTATAGTGTACGGGCAAAAATTATTTTAATAACTTTTTAAATGGATAATATGTTAAATAGAACTCCTAAAGTGCTATATTATATTGTCATCCTAGTGAAAAATCAATCACAAATACCATTAAACAGGGATATATTGATGGATTGGAAGAAATAAATATCTCATACACAATCACAGATTTATATGGATCTAATTTTAATTCAGATATTACTGAAGAGGAATATTTAAGAGAAAATAATAATATTCCATGTCCTTTAGCTGAAGATGTGCTTCTTGAACAGGAAAGAATTAATAATGCAGATGTATTGACATTCATATTTCTGTTATTTTGGATGGATGCACCTTCAAAATTGGTGGGTTATTTTGCAAGAGTATTTACAAAGGGATTTAAATATGATTATGATGACGGTAAATCTGCATCAATGAAGACAATGGTCCATAGAAACTTCCTAATTAGTGCAGGTAGCAGTTACGATGATTTGGAAAAAGACGGCAAAATAAATGCATTGGAAACAATATTTATAAAAGATAAGTTGGCAGGAAAAACTAAAGATGTTAGTATGTATTTTTTTGAAAAAACAACATATCTAAAAGAAGGAATTGACAGATAAATATCAGTTTATGGTCTTTTAACTATATCTTTTCAGTTAAAACAATTAGTTGTTCCTAATTATGTAAATATTTTATTATCTAAAATTTGTAAAGTTCGCAGCCTTGGGGGTTGTTTAATTTTTTTTAATAAAATTTCATTGTTTTTGTAAAAAAGTATGGTATTTGTTCGTTATGTCTTAATTAGTTTCTTTTTTTATTATCAATTTATGTAAAGTATTTTTAACAGTTATTTTTTTTAAATAACGCATTTTTGAGCTTTAATTTAAATAATAGTACTTATATATATACATATATCTTTTGATTAAACAGTTGATTTTAAGTATTGAATGTTTGAAAAAAAGATGCAAATAGTGAAAAGTGATTATTAGATAAAAGTGCCCTTAACACTTTTATTAATCACTTTCATATGTTACTATTAAACAAACAATGGGTAAATTGAATGATTGCAAGTAACATTTATAATTTATATATTAAATGCTATTTAAAGTTATTTAAAATAGTTGCAGACAAAATGCACAGTTATACTAGCTTAGCTATGCTTTTAAATAATTCATTCTTTTTTTCATTCCATTTAGGTTAAAATTTGTTTATCAAGGGATTATTGCAATAATCAGACGTGATAAATATGAAATTGAAAAAGATAATGTTGATAACATTGATGTTATTGGCGATTATAGCGATTGGAGCTGTAAGTGCATCGGAGGATATTGCTGATGATAATGTTACAGCCATTGAACCGACTGATGATTTAACAGTCTCTCAAGTCGATGATGAAAATGTAATTTATACAGTTGATGATGAAATAAATGGCGCAGAGGATTCAGAAGAAATCCTAAGTGAGGATGAGGTTTTTGAGCCTGATGTTTTTTATCCTTATTCAGGCCAGCATATTGATTTTTCTGAAGGCGAAATGTTTCATATTGGTGTGGATGCCAAAGGGGCTAATGGAACATTCAGGGTTTATTATTCAGGGTGGAATGACTTCGGACCTTTCAAATACAATAATACCTTGTTGGCATCTGCCGACATAATTGATGGTATTGGAATTGTTAATTTAACTGTCCCAATAGGAGGTAATCCTATATATACAGTAGGTTATGATTTTATTGATTATTGGGTTGAATATGAAACCAATAAAGGAAATGGCGATACATTTTTTAGTATATGGGTCGTAAAAAACAATAAAAATATTTCTGCAAAACTTGACAGGATGGAATTTACAGAAGGGGGAAATAATAATGTCACTCTTCAATTCGCTTCACCCGTATACGGATTTTTGAATTGTTATGTGGATGGAGTTAGCCTCCCGGAATATCATTTTGATGATGTAAACTCTGCAAAGGTGCTATTTGAATATTTAACTGTTGGAACACATTTTATAAAAGTTTTATTCACGTATGACGAAACTTTTGACAATGTTGGAACATTCTCAAAAACATTCATAGTTACTGTAAACCCTTGGGTTCCTGTCATTGTACAAACTGCCACTAAAATCACATCATCCAAACTAACCACTCCGTATAATGTTGCCAGTAAAGTCACATTCACTCTTAAGGATGAAAATGGCCGTGTTATATCAGGTGAAAATGTCACAGTTAATTTCAACGGAAAAACTTATAATAAAGTCACTGATTCTAAAGGCCAGGTAAGTGTTGATATCCCTTCAGGACTGGCCCCTAAAACATATAATGCATATATTAAATTTGAGGGGGATGAAAGTTTTAAAGCGTCTTCTGCCAGTGCAAAAGTAGTTGTTTCAAAGGCAACTCCAAAGATAACAGCTAAAGCAAAGACTTTCAAAAAATCAGTCAAAACCAAAAAGTACACAATTACTTTAAAAAACAATTTGAATAAAGTCATGAAAAACACTAAGGTGACAATTAAAGTCAACAAGAAAACCTACACTGCCAAAACCAACAGCAAAGGTGTTGCGACATTTAAAATTACCAAATTGGCCAAAAAAGGTAAATACACTGCAACCGTTAAATATGCAGGTAACAAATACTACAATTCCAAATCTGTAAAGGTTAAAATCACTGTCAAATAGATATTCACGGCATTTTTAATAATCAATGAGGTGAAAATAATGAATTTCAAAAAAATAGTTGCGATAACGTTATTGTTATTGGCAATTCTAACAGTAGGTGCTGTAAGTGCAGCTGAAGATGCAGGTGCACTTGCAGTTGATGATGCGGGAAATGAAATGGTAGTTGAAACTCCAGCAGATGATGTTGAGACATTAGGCTCTGATGAAAATGACGAGATTTTACAAGATCCTGCCGCTGAAGATTTTAATGTTGTTATAAAATCAGAAGCTGACATTAAGAGTAAAGAGGCTGTTGTCAGCTTTGACTTGCCAAACTATCTAAAAGAAAAGGACGATACAATTTATCCTGAATTTTATAATGATCATGTTGAAGTAAATGTGGATGGAGGTTCCAACTTTAGGTTTTATAACACTGGTGGTGAAAATTCCATAAGCTTAACTATTGATGATTTATACATATTTTGGGGAGATGACTACAATATTACAGTTTACTATAACAGCCATGATTCCAACATAGAAAAAATGAAAATCGCATCAGGCACTTTAAAAGTAACTGAGTCAGCAGATTTAACTCCTGACAATTTTATAGAAGCATATGATTTGGCAGTTGAATCTAATGACGACTATTTCTGTACGGTCTTTGATACACAAACTGCATCCGGTCTTAATGGTCAGGTAAGCATTTCTGCAAATGGGGCTCAGATATATTCTAAAACATTCACAGGATCAGGAACTCCAAGTATAGCGATATACGGTAGTGATTTAACAGGCAACCTTAACGGAGAGTATAATATAAAAATCACTTATAAAAGGACAGCTGACGGAAAAGAATATTCAAAAAATGCAGTAGTCACATTTAAGAATATTGGAACCGATACTCCAACTGATGGGACAGGAGATGTTACTCCAATTGCAACATCAATTTCAGCTTCAGCCATTTCAATAGTTTACAATCAAAATAAAAACTTAGTTGCTACTTTAAAAGATGCTAACGGTAAAGCAATTAGTGGTGTTGATGTATTTATTACCCTCATGGGAGTTAAATATCCTTTAAAAACTGATAATAACGGTCAAATTAAGCAATCCCTAAGCAGCTTACCTCCTAAAACACATACTATAACATTTGCATTTGATGGAAACAGTAACTATCTTAAATCAACCAAAACCGTTAAAGTGACTGTTAAAAAGACTACTCCAAAAATAACCGCTAAGGCAAGAACTTTCAAAAAATCAGTTAAAACCAAAAAATATACAATAACATTGAAAAATAATTTAAATAAGGTCATGAAAAACATTAAGGTTACTCTTAAGGTCAACAAGAAAACTTACACTGCTAATACCAACAGTAAAGGTGTTGCAACATTTAAAATTACCTCATTGACTAAAAAAGGTACTTTTAAATCCGTAATAACCTACAAAGGCAATAGCTACTATAATAAGGTAACCAAAAATGTTAATCTTAAAATTACGTAGATGATTAAATTCATCTGCTTTTATTTTATTTTATTTTAAAAATTTGTGTGACAAAAAGCCGATTTAAATTTCAGGGCAGGTAATATGCGGGTTATGCATTTGCCGACTGATGGGTATTGAATTGATTACGATGAAATTTATGCAGATAAAAGTTCCTCTCTTTTTTTAATAAAGAATTATTTTTACCAAATTTTTTTAGATTATTTTCAAAGGGCATTATATTTTGTATAGTATACGGGCAACAAGATTTTTAAATGATTTATATGATCTATTCAGTTTATATCATTTTAATAGGTAATTTTTCTTATTTTAAACATTGTGAATTATGGAACTGTTTATTACTTTATTATTAATACGTATTTTTAAAAATAATGTTTTTATTAATTATTTTTTGAGGTTATTTTTGGCCGTTTTTCGGTGGGTGCTTATATTTCATGGGATTTTATTTTTTTTTGATTTTGCGTTGACAAATTTTCTTTACACTGTGTATAAGTCTTTTTTTATGTATTGTGTTTGAAATCCATCTTATTTTCATGTTTGAAGTAATAGTTGTATGAGTTTGTAAAATTGTCTTCATTTATAAGCAAAATTACTTAAATGGGGAGGCGTAATCTATTATTTAATTATTAGTTTGTATGTTGTCGAGTGTATTCGACAATTACATTAACTTTAAACATATTATCGATTGTATTCTACAAATATATCAATATTATTATTTTTGTAGATTATAATCGACAAAATTTATATATTTTAAAATACAAAATTCAATACATAGTATTGTGCGGTGAAAAAATGATTAAACGGGAACTGTACTTAAACCAAATCAAAAGACTGATAGGCAAGGAACCTATCAAAATCATAACAGGCGTTAGAAGAAGCGGCAAAACATATCTCCTAAAAAGCATCCAGGATGAACTTGAAAATCGTGGAATAAAAAAAGAAAACATATTCCTGATTTCATTCGAATCCATGAAATACAACAAGATAGAAAACTTCAAACAGCTCGATGAATGCATAATAAACCTGACCAAAAACACAAAAGGCAAAGTCTACCTATTATTTGATGAAATACAAAACGTGGAAAACTGGGAAAAAAGCATAAATGCATGCAGAGTTGACCTTGACTGCGACATATATATCACAGGATCCAACTCAGAACTTCTATCAGGCGAAATGGCAACACTAATATCAGGCAGATACTACCAAATAAACATCTACCCATTTTCATTTGCTGAATTCATACAATACAAAAAGGAAATTGAAAAAATAGACACAACTGATCTGGAGAAACTGTTCAAAGAGTATGTGGAATATGGGGGAATGCCTCCAATACAACAGGTTGCAGTTCAGGACAAATATTCCTATTTAGGTGATATCTACAATACAATACTTCTAAAAGACATAGTGACAAGACACAACATAAGAAACAGTGACATGCTAAATCGCATACTTGACTATGTGATAATGAACCTTGGAAAAAACTTCTCTGCCGGAAACATTGTAAAATACATGAAACATGAAAGAAGAAAAATATCAAAGGATACAATACTGGACTATCTTCTATACTCCAAAAACGCATGCTTCATACACCAGGTACCAAGAGAAGACATTAAAGGAAAAAAAGTACTGCAACACAATGAAAAATACTTCCTAGTCGACCATGGATTCTACCAGGCAAAATATGGGGAAATAGAAAATATAGGCTCAATCCTTGAAAACATAGTCTATATAGAACTTCTCAGAAGAGGGTATGATGTAAAAATAGGAATGATAAACGAAAAGGAAATAGATTTCGTATGTACTCGGGACAAAGAAAAACTCTACATTCAGGTAACATATCAACTGGAAAACGATAACACAATAGAAAGGGAATTTTCAGGACTTGCAAAAATCAACGACAACTTCGACAAATACGTCTTGAGCATGGACAAAATAGACTTCTCAGGTAGCGGATTAAAACACAGAAACATCATAGACTTTCTAACATCAGACTACATATAATTGAGGTTTCTTTGAGGATACATTTTTCATGATTTTATTTGATAATTTAATTTTTATCGATGCATTTATCTATTTTTATGCTTTTTGGTTAATTGTAAGAATTCCTACAAAAATAGTTTACATATTTAATATTGTTATTAGAATTGCAGTGTCTTATATTTAGTAACTTTGTAGCTAATCGATAAATTTATATGAAGTCATGATTAATGAGATTATTGTAAGAGCTAAAAGTACATTATATTTTGTATAGGATACTGGCATATCGCAATATCTCTAATTTAATGTTGTGTCTTAATTAATGTTAATTAACACAAATTCGCATTTTGCTTCATTTCTAATTCCCCATCCCCATCCTGTAAATCCTGAAGACACTATTTGCTTCATATCTCCAAAGGAGTATTCTCCATAGGTATTGGTTCCTATAAGTTCTATCATTTCTTTATATGGGAATACCTGTCCTCCATGGGTATGGCCTGAAACTTGCAAATCAGCACCTAATTTTGAATTTTCCATCCCTTCTAAAGGCTGATGGTCTGCAATTATTACATATTTTGACAAATCGCTTTCATTTAATATCTCACTAACATTTGCTCTATCTGCAACTCCATCCCATTCAGCGTCACTTCTTCCAACCAGAACAATGTCTCCATTTATTGTTGTTTTTTCATCATTCAGTATTGTTATTCCATTTTTCCTGATTGTTTGATTTAATTCAAGGTCTGTAAATGTTCTGTTCCCGTTTTCATAATCTGTCTGTGAAGGCTGTGTGTCATGATTTCCGAATATGTAATATATGCCGTATGTTGAGTTGATTTTACTTAACTCTTTAAATACCTCCTTCATTTGTGAATTGCTTGTTCGCTCATCAACAATATCTCCGCCTAAAATAACAATATCCGGTTTCAATTCATTAATCCTTGGAATTGAGTCCTTGAGCAATTGGGGATTTTGAATACTTCCGTAGTGTGTGTCGCTGATGAATATTACTTTATATGAATCATTGCCTATTTTTTGTGTTGTAATATTGTACTCGGTTTGGTCAATATGGTTCATGCCGTATACTCCAGATATAATTATGATAATGAAAAAGATTAGCGCTAACCCGCCTTTTTTGTGAAGTTTCGGCATAAATTTCAGATATTTGTCTTTAAGAGGGTATTTCACTATTAATCTTATGATGTCTGCAAATAATGAGCATAGAAAGAGGTATAATGTGTATATTGCAGCATTTGACCATATATTCAAACAGCAGATAAGTGCAAATATGGAAATTATGGCGCTAATTATTGTTACGTTGTTTTTAGATAATCTGGAATCATTAAAAGCATATTTCACTCTAAAAAATGAATATGATCCAATGACAATTCCAAAAATAATCCCTATTAACAGATACTCTGGGTAATAACCTAATGTAAAAAAATGGATAGGATTCATAATCTCTATTTATTATTTTGATTTTATTGTTGTTATATTTTCATTTTTTACAATCAACAATGTTTTCGTAAGAGTCAAACAAAAACGGCACTTTCAAAAACTTAAGTGATTTTTAGAAAATCGCATTGTCCTCATCCCAATACCTCAGTTTTAAGTCAAAT
>NZ_SUTM01000038.1 GCF_015062935.1 Methanobrevibacter sp.
GAAAAATTAGAAAAGAAAAAAATCTTGCTCCTCAAAAATTTTTTAATCCGAATCACTTAAGTTTTTGAAAGAGCCTTTTGAATATTTTAAAAATAATTTTGAGATGTTAATGTAATTATAGTGAAAATTAGTTGAATGAGATATGCAATTAAATTACAGTTACCATTATTCTAAACAATAGTTAATGTGAAAACTTCAAAAATAATTAAATCCACATTAACATTAACGGATGCATTTTTGTTTTTAAATCCCGTGATTTGAAGGGATATATATCCTACAGTCGATTTCAATAGGATTTTTAAAATCGTTAATGTTAATGTAAAAAAAAAAATAAATTAGATATTCTGTTTTAAGAAATATCCCAGATAGATTCCTCCATATGCTGCAACAGGAATCAGCAATATGAACAATATTATTTTGAAATATCCGCTCAAATCTATGGACGGAATATAGTTTGGAGTTGTGGATTGATATGAGCTACCATAAGATGAAGCCAATGGACTGGATGATAAGGCTGAACTTAAAACTCCCAGAATACCCATTAAAAATGTGAAAATCAAACCGATTCCACACAAAACAACTGCAAAAATACTTCCAAGATACATTGAAAAGTTAGGAACAACATAAGATTCATCATTACATCCGAAGTATCCGACAAATATCGCTCCAAAGAATACTGAAAAAACAATAGTCAACATCAGATAAGTAATCAAATCAATTGAACCATTAGCCATGAATGATGACCATACAAAAGCACCGACAAAGAGGAATATTCCAAACACTATAAATGAGAAAATTATTACTGGAAAGCTTGTTTTTTCAACCAGATTATCGAAAAATCCCTTTGATTTATTATTCGCTTTAAGAATTGGATGTGACAGATTGCAACCGCATTCGGTGCAAAATTCAACATCATCATCACCAATTTCACTTCCGCAATTTGGACAAAATTTTGAGTATATCATTTAAAACACCTTTGTTACTAATATGTTAATAACAATATAAAAATATTTTGATAACTTGAAAAAAAATAAATAGGAGCATAATACTCCACTTATTTTACTTTAACGGAAATCTTTTTTGAAATGCTATTGTAATAGCTATTTCCACCAAATTTGACAGTACCTTTATAAGTTTTTTTAGCTTTCAATGTAACCTTAAAAGAGACAATGCCCTTTGAATTTGTTTTGGCAGTGTAGGTATTTTTGTTGATGGTTAACTTGACTGTCTTTTTGGACATCACTTTTTTGAATTGGTCCTTTAAAAGCACCTTAATAATTTTATTTTTGCTTTTAAGCTTCAGAACCTTAATTTTTTGTGTTAATGTAGATTTCTGCTTTTTGACAGTGCCCTTAACATTTTTACTGATAGCTTTATATCCCTTATCTCCTTCAAAGACAACTGATGCAATATAGGTTTTAGGAGTCTTTAGATTTACTTTCAAACTGACTATACCCTGGGAATTTGTTTTTCTAGTGTATGTTACTCCATTGAGTTTGATTTTTATTGTTTTTGAAGCCACTGCATTATTGTCTGAATCCTTAAGTGTGATTTTTAATGTTTTTCCATCATATAAACTGTATGTTATGAGATTGGATGCGATTATTTTGGTTTCCATTGGATATTTGAATGTATTGTTGACGATTGTCACTGTTGAGTTAAGCTTATAGTCAGGCAGGTACTCTCCTAAAGGAGTCTGTTCGTTGGATGTGAAGTTTACATAGTCTCCCTGTTCAATGATATTTACCCATCTGTCTGCTGAGGTATAGTTTCCATTCCAGAAAATCAACTGGTTTTGTGTAAACTCATCAGAGGAGTTAATATTCAATCCCCAGTAATTATCTGTTGCATAATCAGGATTTCCCCAGTAGGGAGTGGTTGTATTGAATATTGAATATGAAACTGTTCCGTTGTCTCCTCTCCAGTATATTGCAGATCCGTATTTTTTGGCAGGATATCCGTCGAATACAGATTTCATAAGAGTTCCGTTTGAAGCCATCCATACCACTGCCCCTCCAAACTGACTGGCTTTTGAAGTATCGGAAATGGAGTTGAAAACGGAATTTTTCAATACGCCGTTGATGCCTACCCATGCAACGTCGCCTCCAACGTGATATCCTACATTATTTGTGAAAATGCAGTTATCTACATAGTTATTGGCTCCATCAAGTTCAAATGCTCCTCCACTGTATTCTGCAGTGTTTTGGGTGAATCTGCAGTTGATAATTGATACATTTTCACCGAGAGAGTATATAGCGCCCCCATATCTTGCAGAGGATTTTGAGAAATTGCAGTCTATGATTTTAAGGTTATTGCCTTCTGCATTGATTGCACCCCCGTAGTTGATTCCTGACGGAGTATCCACAACTCCATTGATGATATTCAGATTTTTCAGGGTGACGCCATCTGCATGGATCTTGAATATCTGTGAACTTGATTTTGCATTAAGTACGGCACTGTATTTTCCCTCAATAGTAACCGGTTTTTCGATTGTTATCTCGTTACCTGAACCTTGATATGTGCCTTCAAGATATATTATGCTGGATTGTGATGAATTGTCGATTGCTGTTTGGATTGCTTCAAATGTCTTGTCTTTGACTGTTGTTTCATTGTCTGCCGCCTGAACAGCAGAAAAAGTTAAAAATAGAATAAGAATTATTGAAATTACTGATAATATTCTCTTCATTTCACACACCTTTGTTAACGATATGTAAAAATATATAATTCAATGATAATAAATATTTTGAAAAAAAATAAGGGGAATTAAATCCCGTTTATGAAGGATTTAATCCAGTCTAGGATGCCTTCAATTGAAAAGCCGTTGCTTGTTGCATTGCCCATAAAGCCACTTACCTGACCTTTATAGTAGTTTACATCCCCTTGAACGTTTTGCACCTGCTCAATGGAATCTGCAAGGTTTTCAATATCAGTATTTGTTATGTTAATGTTATTGTTTTGAACATAATTGTTAATGATGTTCACAATTGTGTTGTGGTCTGTAATATTGTCTTTTGAAACTTCCTGTTTTACGTCATCCACCAGTTTTGAAAGTGAATTTGGGTCGACACCTGAGTTGTCGACAATTTCTGCCTGTGTGCTGATCTCGTCAGCTGCAGCCTCTTTTACTTTTTCCGGAATTTCAACGTTTGTAGCCGCTTCGTATGAATTCATGATTCCTGCAAGGGCTGATTCGCCTGTTGCAGATACAGGGCTTGTTACATAAACATGACCTGCTGTAATTCCAGCGGATTTTAAGGCTGAAATGTACATGTCGCCTGTTACAGTTGTGATTTTTGATTTGTCAACACTTACCTGCAATTTTGCATTGTCGTTTAAATCCACAAGTGCTGAAGACAATATTTGATTGGAACTGTAAGTTTTACCTGTTATTCCAGTAGATATTTTATTTACCTGATCGGCAGTGATTATTTTTGAATCAGCGCCGTTTAAATCTACATTTGCCTGACTTTTAAAGAAGTCATCAACAGTTGATTTGTAATCTGAATTTGAGTGAGTTGCTTCACCATAAGTTACTACGACGGAATTTGCTTCGCCTGAAAATCCAATAGGAATGATCATGGCGAGTACGATTAAAGCCAAGATGGCTATAGTAATTTTACGCATTTTATATCACCTCTGTAAATTCCTATTTTTAGTTAGTCGAAGTAGTATTTAAATGTTACAGTTTTCTGGACATTTTCTAAAAATTCAAAAGTTCAGAAAAAGATTATAAAAAATATACAATAATATATGCTAAAATTTTAAAAATTATTCAATTTTATTAATTTTGAAATTAAAAATTTAGCAATGTGTCAAATATCTACTTGGTGCCCAGAAGCACATCATCCATTCCATTGTAGCCTACAGTCTCACCTGTCCTTTTGGCAACCCCTTTAGCCTCAACGGCAAGTTTGTCTGCAGCATTGTTCATCACATTGTTCGAATGGCCCTTGACCTTGACAAAGAGCAGTTCACAGTTTTTATTTTCAATTTCACCCATCAGATTCCAGATTGCCTTAACTAGTTCCAGATTTTCAATAACCTTCCCATTGGATTTCCTCCAGCCCCTTTTCTGCCAGTTTTTGGCCCATTGGGTGAAAATTCCAATGCAGTATCCGCTGTCAGTGTAGATTTCGATTTTATCCCCATCAGTACAACAGTCGAGAAAGTCTCTCATGGAGGCGTATATCGCATAGAGTTCCATTTCGTTGTTGGTCGTTAGCCTGCACCCACCAGACTGGCTTGAGTCCTCCTCGCCATTAAAACATCTGATATATGCCCAGCCGCCTTCACAGCGAAGGTATTTTCCGCCCCTGTTGACCATTGTTGCAGCACCGTCTGTAAAATAAGAGTAAGTATCCATGTCTGTCACCTTATATAATATTTAATATGATGATAAATATACTTTAATCAGAGGTAGTTAAATATGCAGAGCAAAATTTCAGAAATTCTAGAAATGCAGTTTCCGCCGATTGCACTTCTAAAATCAGACACCAAACCGGAAGATGCAACAGGCCCTAAAGGCGAAAGGGGCGGCTGCGTAATGAGCTTTGTTGCACAGACCATTGCAAAAAGAAAGACAACATACTTCGGCCGTGAGCACATCACATGCGGAGGAATATCAGTAGGCTTCGGATGGGGTTCAGGCATGGCCAATGAGGATGCAGTTGACTTTCAGGCAACATTCCTCTCATTGGGCGTCGACTCCGCTCCCGATAGAGCAGCCTACGAAGAGAGATTAAGCCACATGCCGAAACACACAAGCGAAATGTTCAGGCACGGCGAGAGAATATACTGCGATTTTGAAACGGCAAAAAGCGGCATCAAGTCAAGGCCTGTTTATGATGAGGGCCAGTACGTGATATTCAAGGCTCTTGAAAATCTTGAGGATGATGAAATTCCAAAATCAGTCATATTTACAGTCAATCCTATGGAGCTGACCGTCCTGACACAAATCAACTCATCTTTCAGGGCCAACAATGCCTGCATCATGACCCCGCAGGCCTCAGCATGCCAGGCAATCGGAAACTTTGTTTTCAGGGAGGCTGAAAGCGATGATCCGAAACCGGTTCTCGGACCGATTGACTTTGCCGGAAGGGGCAAGATGAAGCATTTCATACCGAATGAATACATGAATCTTTCAATGCCATGGGAGCTGTTCCTGAAGCTTGAGGAGCTGAGCGAGACAAGCGTTCTTCAAACCGACCTGTGGAAGAAATTCAAATAGTCCGATTGTTTCGGACAATTTAACTTTTTTTTAAATTAAAACATTTATTAATTTATAAAATCTAATAATTTACCAATGAAACAATTAATCACGCCACTGAAAAATAAAATCGGATACATTTTTGCGATATTTCTCTTTCTGATTATCCAGGTTTACTGCGATTTGACACTGCCGCAGTATACTGCAGACATTGTAAATATCGGTATTCAAAACACAGACTTCGATTTTATCATGGCAACGGGCGAGATGATGCTTTTGATGGTGGCGATATCCGCTCTTGCAACAGTTGGCGTGTCCTATTTTTCAAGCAGGGTGTCTTCCGGATATGCAAAGGACCTGAGAAAAATTGTCTATTCGAAAGTTTTAAAATTCTCAAACCATGAGCTGAATGAGATTTCAAGGTCCTCGCTGATTACAAGGTCAACCAATGACATCAACCAGCTTCAGGGCGTTCTTGCAATGATTTTTACAACACTGCTTTTTGCGCCTCTTCTGGGAGTCGGAAGTATCATAAAGGCCTTTGAGCTTGGAACCGACCTTTCATGGATTATTGCAGTCACATTTGTGGCCGTGGTTGTCCTTCTTGTAATCGTTATGGTCAGGGTGCTGCCGTATTTCAGAATCACCCAGGAAATCATCGACAAAATCAACAAGACATCAAGGGAAATTCTGATTGGAATACCTGTAATCAAGGCGTTTGTAAGGCAGGATTATGAGCGTGAAAGATTCGAGAAGGTAAACAGGCACTTTTATGATGTAAACATCTACGTATTCAGGACAATGCTAATCATGCTTCCGCTGATGACACTGATTATGAACCTGATGATTGTCCTGATTCTATATTACGGGGCATATGATGCAATGACAGGCTCAATCCTGACCGGAGACATCATCGCATTCATCCAGTATGCAACACAGATTGTGACCTCGTTTCTGATGATCGGGGCATTCATCATCATTCTGCCTAGGATTCTTGTTTCAGGAAGGCGTGTCAATGAGGTCCTTACAACCGAAATCACAATAACCGACGGTGATTTGGATGAAATCAGTCCAAACTCCACAATCGAGTTCAGGCATGTCCGCTACGAGTATCCTGGAAGTGAAAAGGAAACTCTTAAAGACATCAGCTTCAGCCTAAGGCCCGGAAAAACCACTGCAATAATCGGCGGAACAGGAAGCGGAAAGTCAACAATTCTCAATCTGATTCCCCGCCTTCAGGACCCGACCTCCGGTGAAATCCTTATTGACGGGAAAAACATCAAGGACTTCAAGCTGAAAACCCTCAGGGACAAGATAAGCTTCACTCCCCAAAAGGCGATACTCTTTCAGGGAACCGTCCGCTCCAACATACAGACCGGAAAAAATGATGCGACAGACGATGAAATCAGAAGCGCTCTGAGCCTTGCGCAGGTCGACTTTGTGGAGGACCTCTCGGAAGAGGTGACACAGGGAGGGTCCAACTTCTCAGGAGGTCAGAAGCAGAGATTATCAATAGCCAGGGCAATCATCGGCACTCATGACTTCTATCTTTTTGACGACTGCTTTTCAGCCCTGGACATGAACACCGAAAGGAAAATCAAGGAGAACCTCAAAAGCCTTGAGGATTCATCCATCCTGATTGTTTCCCAGAGAATTTCAACAATCATGGACGCCGACGAGATACTTGTAATCGACAACGGCGAAATCGTGGACCGTGGAACACACACGGCACTGGTTGAAAGCTGTGAAATCTACAGGGAAATCGTAAACACGCAGATTGATACAATGGAGGCATTGTCATGAGTCCAAGGCCTATAAGACGAAAGCCTCCTGAAAAGCCCGTCGACAACAGGAAGGCCATTAGAAACATAATGTCACTTTTAAAGGACCATAAGTTCAGATTAATCCTTACAGTCATATGCGCCATTCTTTCAACGGCATTCACGATCATTGCACCTTTATTTATCGGTGAAGCAACAACAATAATCTATGACGGAATCAACAACATTGCCCGCAATACAGGTACTCTGGACATCATAGGCCTTGTCCACCTTCTGGTCATGGTTGTGATTTTATATGTCGTGAGTGCGGTATTTTCATACCTTCAAAGCTATTTCCTCATCAAGATAACCACCAAAATCAGCTATGATCTGCGGGAAAGGCTGATGGATAAGATACTTTCTCTTCCGATGGACATGGTTGAGGAAAACAAAAGGGGAGACATACTGTCCAGAATAACCAACGATATCGACTCCCTTCAAAACGGAATCACCCAGTCATTCATACAGCTGACAACAGCGGTAATCACCCTTGTGGGAGTGTTCATAATGATGCTTTCCATCAACATCTGGATGACCCTGGCAACCGTAATCCTCATCCCGATAGCATTCCTGGTAATCAGAGTCATTACAAAATATTCCCAAAGCTACTTCCTAAAGCAGCTTGTCCATAAGGGTTCACTGAACGGCCAGATTGAGGAGACATTCACAGGCCATGACATAATCCGGGCGTACAATCAGGAGGAAATCTCAATGGAGAAATTCGAAAGGGACAACGAAATGTGGTTTGACCAGGAATGGAAATCACAGTTCTACTCCAGCCTCAACGGTCCTCTGATGAACTTCGTCTCCAATTTCACATACGTTGTGATAGCTGTGCTCGGAGCGATATTTGTGCTTCAAAGGGCAATCACCGTCGGAGACATCCTTGCATTTTTCCAGTACGTCCAAAGCTTTACAAGACCTATACAGCAAATCACACGCGTCATGAATCAGATCCAGACTGCCATGGCTGCAAGCGAAAGGATATTTGAATTTTTGGACTACGGCGATGAGGAAAATCCGTCAGCAAAACAGATTAGCGAGGTCAATGACTGCATCAGCTTTGAAAACGTCAGCTTCGGATACACTCCGGATGAAACAATAATCAAGGATCTGACCTTCAGCGTTAAGAAGGGCGAAAAGGTTGCTATCGTCGGTGAAACCGGAGCGGGAAAGACCACAATCGTCAAGCTGCTCATGAGATTCTACGACATTGACTCAGGCTCAATAAAAATCGACGGAATCAACATCAATGAATATGACAAGCATTCACTGAGGTCCCTGATTGGAATGGTTCTTCAGGACTCCTGGCTTTTCTCAGACACCATTGAAAGCAATATCAGATATGGTGATTTAAACGCCTCAGAAGATGAGATAACCGATGCAGCAAAGCAGGTTTATGCCGACAATTTCATAAGGCAGCTGCCTGAAGGCTACGACAGCGTACTGAACGAGGACAGCGACAACATTTCCCACGGACAGAAGCAACTGCTGACAATAGCCAGAACAATTCTTTCCAAAAAGGAAGTTTTAATTTTGGATGAGGCAACCTCAAGCGTTGATACAAGAACTGAAAAGCTAATCCAAAAGGCTATGGACAAGTTAATGGAAAACAGAACAAGTTTCATAATCGCCCACAGGCTGTCAACAATCAAAAATGCTGATAAAATAATAGTCATTGAAAATGGTGAGATAATCGAAATGGGAACTCATGAAGAGCTTTTGGCTGAAAAAGGATATTATTACAATACTTTAAACACACAATCAAAGGAGAATATAATATGAATAACCTCACACTGTTTCTTGAACAACCTCGCCTTGAAGAAGGCGAGGATTCCTAGAGTTTTGTTTTTATTACTCAATCGTTTATTGAGTGCTTTCTAGGCAATCCCCCGGGGTTCCACCGGTTAAGTATGTTAATAGCAGCATTGACATCCCTATCTAATTTTTCACCGCATTTCGGGCAAATCCAATCTCGTGTTTTCACATCTAAATTTTCATTTATATGGCCACATTTGTGGCATGTTTTACTGGTATTTTTGGCATCAACAAACACTACCCCTTCAGCTTCTGGCTTGTACCATTCAAATTTCTTTTTTAATTTATTTATGAATTCAGATAGGGGAAAAATCAAATT
>NZ_SUTM01000039.1 GCF_015062935.1 Methanobrevibacter sp.
CCGTGGAAGTTTGTTCCGATATATCCAATTTTTAGCGCTGTCCTTTTCATCAATATTAATTTTATATTAATATAACATAATTGTTGTGATTATTTTGAAGACTTGTGCACATTAATTGATCAATATTAATAATGTTTTTATCCATATGTACTGTCTGTAACTCATTGTTAGTGTCAATAGTTATCTTAAATCCCATTTTTGTCCAAAAGTCAATTGCTCCGGGCAAAGTTCTGTGGGTGTGGAGATAAATTTCACCAAATCCGTTTTTATGAGCAAATCTTTCAGCAATTTGGAAAAGTCTTGAAGCAATTCCGTATCTGCGATATTTCTCATCAACAAACAGTCTCCAAATGCTTGCAGTCTTATCATTTGAATAAATACCTTTAAACTCTTCAAAATCTTTATCATATGCCCTAATTCCAATTGTGGCAATAATATTATTGGATTCATCCATTGCTATAAAAAAATTGTTTCTTTTTGGATGAATATAAAAGTCATTTAAATTTTTTATATCTTTATGAAACTCTGGAACATAACCATATCCAAATTCTTTTTTAATTTGAGAAAATAAGAATTTTTGAACTTCACTGATTAAATTTAAGTCATTTCCCAACTCTTTAATTGAAATATTCATATTAAAACCTTCCAAAAAAGTATTACTTTTTCATCAAAAAAAGAGCATTTAGTAATACTCAAAATATTAAATAAACAAGTTATTACTTTTATAATAATTTTAAAGATTTAGTAATACTTTATTTTAAATTTTAACAACTTTAATATAGATAAAGAATAAAATAATATATAAAAGTTGTTATTTTTGATGTGATAAAAATGAGCTGTTACAAATATTGGGGTAAACTAGAGGAAATCGCAAACAAACTATCATCCTATGGTGATTTGGACAAATTCGGAAATTCAAAACTTGACGATATCAATATTGATGAAATCATTGAAATACTGGACGATGTGGAAATCATAGCACATGACAAGACAATTGATTTCGATTCCGCAAAACATATCCTGGACGATGAAAAGATGAACAAGGCATTGAAATTAATCAGAAAATTTTATGTCTACATCGGTGCAAGACTTGAGACTGAAAATGCATTGAAAATTCTTGAATCTGACAATCCTACTGAAACACTTGATTCATTTCATTTTTATGAAAGATATATTGGACTTATTGAAAATGAAAGCCAACTAGCAAAATTCAATGAGGACAAGACATTCCTATTTTTGGGGTCAGGCCCCCTTCCTTTGACATTGATAATGTTCAACAAGGTGTTCGGATGCAAATGCATAGGTATTGAACAGCAAAAAGATGTTGCAGACCTATCAGTTAAGGTGTTGAAGAAATTAGGTCTTGAAAATGACATTAAGATTGTTGTTGGAGATGAAACAACAATTCAAGATTTGGATTATGACATTTTGATGATTGCAGCGCTAGCAGAGCCTAAGGATAGAGTATTTGCTAATATTTGGGAATATGTTGATGAAAAAACACCAGTAATTTATAGAACATATACCGGAATGAGAGCAATTTTATACTCACCTGTTCTTGACAAGGATACAAGGGGATTCCACAAAGAAGTCATGATGTTGCCCTCAGGAAAAACAAATAATACCTCTGTTCTAATTAGAAAAATCATTTAATTTTCTAAAAAATCCATCACCTTAAAATTATTACTTCGTATTTAAATGGTCTAAATATTAGTAATACTTAAATATTTAAAATATTATTACTTTTTATAGCGTATAAGTAATAATTAATACTTTTTTTGTGAAATAAAGCGATTTAGTAATACTTTTTTTAGCAAGATTTATATACTAAATAATTAATAAATTTTCATTGATTGTTATTAATTTAAGTATTACATAATAAACTAAAATTATGACAATTACCTCATTTAGAAATTATTGGGAGAAAAAATATGGATAAAAAGTACATAATCGGAATTATTGCAGTGATTATAATTGCAATAATTGCAGGTGCGGTCCTTATGGGAGGATCACACACTGAAAGAGCTGACGATGAACTTGTAGTTGCCGCTTACAGTCACGGAGGAGAACCAGAAGCTGGTTTCGACCCAATACTTGGATGGAACTACTATGCAGAACCATTAATCCAATCCACCTTGTTGAAAATGACAAGAGGAATGGAATATGAAAATGATTTAGCTACTAGCTGGGAGGCTAATAGCGACTTTACAGAATATACTGTAAAAATCAGAGATGACGTTAAATTTACCGACAACACCACTTTAGATGCAGAAGATGTTGCATTTACATACAATGAAGCTAAAGCAAGTGGTGCAAGTCTCGATTTAAGCAGTATGGATAACGCTACTGCAGTTGACAAAAAAACCGTTAAATTCGAATTAAACAAACCAGATTCCACATTCATTGACAAAATGGCATACATCGGAATCGTACCATCAGATTCATACAATAATGAAACTTATGGTGCAAACCCTGTAGGATCAGGACCTTATAAATTTGTACAATGGGACAAAGGCCAACAAGTAATCTTAGAGAAAAACCCAGATTACTATGGAAAACAACCTGAATTCAACAAATTAACTATTTTATTCGAACAAAACGATGCTGCATTCAATGCAGTTAAAAATCATGAAGTAGACGTTGGTGCAGTACCTTTAGCATACGCTAATGAAACTGTCGACGGATACACAATGTTCTTACAAGACACCATTGACGTAAGAGGTATTTCATTACCTATGCAAAACAATACCGGTGCTACAACTGAAGATGGAAACCCAATCGGAAACAACATTACCTCCGACAAAGCTATCAGAGAAGCATTAAACTACGGTATTGACCGAACCGCTATTAGTGAAGGTGCATTAAACGGATTTGGATACCCTAACTTTGATGGAATTGCTCACCAATTACCATGGGCTAATGATGAAGCAGCCATTAAAGATGGAGACATAGACCAAGCAAAAGACATCTTGAAAAAAGGTGGCTGGGAAGACACCGATGGTGACGGAATTGTTGAAAAAAATGGAGTAAAAGCATCTATTAACTTATACTATCCATCAGATGCATCCGAAAGACAAGCAATTGCTGTAACTGTTGCTGAACAAGCAAAAGAATTTGGAATTGAAGTAAACGCTACTGGTTCCAACTGGGATGAAATGGACGCTATAAAAAGTACTGACCCAATCGTATGGGGATTCGGTTCAACCGATCCATCCACCATGTGGTCTGAATACTACAGTGACCAAGCAGCAGTTGGATACAACAACCCATCTCTCATTAACAACAGTGCAGTGGACGCACACATTGACAACGCAATGAAATCCGACCGTAACTCTTCATTTGCTGAATGGTCCGCAGTATCCTGGGACGGAAATACTGGTATTTCCCCTAAAGGTGATGCAGCATGGTTATGGGTTGGGGAAATTAAATACGGATACTTCGTAGATGACAGTTTAGACATCTCCAATGATACCCAATTATTACAACCTCACGGAGGAGATGTATTCGGTAACATCTATGACTGGCACCGTGTTTCTTCAATAGAAAAATAAAAAAATAGAGTTAAATTTTTTAATTTAACTCCCTCTTTTTCCCTTTTTTGGAGCATTTATTATGACAAAACATGAGAAATTAATGAAATTTTTAGGAAAGAAAATTGTTAGGTTTTTAGTATTGCTTGTTTTTGTCATATTATTGAGCTTTTTACTTATTGATATGTCACCTATCAATCCTGTTAAAACATATATCAGCAATATGGTCGTTTCACCAGAACAGGTCGCCGCTTTAGAATCATATTGGGGTGTTAATGAACCTGTTACCTCAAAAATGGCAAACTGGTTTGGAAACATTATCCAAGGAGATTTTGGAAATTCACTAATTTTTAGGATGCCTGTAATTGATGTTATTAAAGAAAGATTTTTTGCATCATTAGTCTTGATGATTTCTTCTTGGGCATTATCTGGCGTTTTAGGATTTTTATTAGGCATATTAGCAGGATTTAAAAAAGATACAATAATTGACAAAGCAATAAAAGTTTACTGTTACATTCTACAATCCGCACCAACATTTTGGATTGCATTAATCATTTTAATGATATTTAGCGTATACCTCGGTTGGTTCCCAACAGGTTTGGGAGTGCCAATTGGTACCTTAAGTGAACATGTATCATTCTGGGATTGGTTGAACAGATTAATTCTTCCTATGGTAACTTTAAGTATTGTAGGAGTGGCTTCAATTGCATTATTCACTAGAGATAAGTTAATTGAAGAAATGAATAGCGATTACTTCTTATTTGCTAAGGCAAGAGGTGAAAAAGGATGGAATTTAATTGTAAGACATGGAATTAGAAACGTTTTACTTCCTGCAATCACATTGCAATTTTTAGGATTTTCAGAATTATTTGGTGGAGCAGTTCTTGTGGAGCAAATTTTCACATATCCCGGTATCGGACAAGCTGCCGTATCTGCAGGCCTTAGAAGCGATGTTCCTCTTCTTTTAGGAATTGTAATATTCAGTGCAATATTCGTATACTGCGGCAACTTAATTGCAGATTTAATCTATAACTTTGTAGATCCAAGAATTAAGGAGAGTGAAGAAGATGGCTAACATAGAAAAAGGAAGTCTTTATAATTCAATTGGAAAAATGAATTTAAGAACTAAAACATTGTTAACCATTGGAATAACCGTATTCATATTGATTGCAGTAGTTATTTCAAGCTTATTCATTAATTCAGCAGATATCACAACAAATTTCCAGGCGATGAATCAAGCCCCATCATTTGAGCACCTATTCGGTACAGATTGGATGGGAAGAGATATGTTCACCCGTACTTTAAAAGGATTGGGATTAAGTGTACAAATTGGTGCGGGAGCATCAATATTGAGCAGTTTAATTGCAATAGCTATGGCATTCATTGGAAGTACCAATAAATTCCTGGATGGAGTTATTGCATGGTTGATTGATTTATTCTTATCTATTCCTCACATATTATTGATCATTTTAATTTCAATTGCATTAGGAGGCGGAGCATTCGGTGTCACCATGGGTGTTGCCATTACTCACTGGACTTCACTTGCAAGAGTATTAAGAGCGGAAATCAAGCAAATCCAAACATCCGAATTCGTTAAGTTATCCAATAGATTTGGAAAATCAAAATGGTGGATTGCAAGAAAGCATATTTTGCCGTTAGTAATTACCCAAATTATTGTAGGTACAATTTTAATCTTCCCTCATGCAATCATGCACGAGGCTAGTGTAACATTCTTAGGTTTCGGTTTATCACCGCACGAACCTGCAATTGGTATCATATTATCTGAATCCATGAAATACCTTGCAACAGGTAACTGGTGGTTAGCATTGTTCCCCGGTTTGGCATTACTGATAATTGTATTGTTATTCGATATTGCAGGCGAAAACATCAAGAAATTACTTGACCCGACAAGTGCAAATGAGTAGGTGAATATTATGGATAAATTATTAGATGTGGAAAATGTTTCAATTTCATTCATACAGTATACTCAAGGATTAAATCAAAGGGATTTGAAAGTAATCACAGATTTAACACTTGACATATCCGAAGGAGAAATACTGGCAGTATTGGGTTCCAGCGGATCTGGAAAAAGCCTGCTTGCACATGCCATATTCGGAATTCTTCCTGAAAATGCAAACCTGAATGGAAAAATAAAATATAAAGGAAAAGAACTGTCACAAAAAGACAAAGAGGAGATACGCGGGAAAGAAATAGCATTAATTCCTCAATCAGTCAACTTCTTAGACCCTTTAATGAAAATTTCTGACCAGGCAATCGGACACACTGAAAGCGAAGAAGAGAAGAAAGCCAAAAAGGCAAAACAAAGAGAAATCTTCGAACACTACAACCTAGGCCCTGAAGTGGATGACATGTACCCCTTCCAACTATCCGGAGGAATGGCAAGAAGAGTGCTCGTATCAACAGCATTATTCTCAAACCCAAAACTTGTCGTTGCTGATGAGCCGACACCGGGACTTGATGAAAAAACAGTGCAGGAAACTCTAAACCACTTCAAACACATGAAGGAAGATGATGTGGGAGTACTGTTAATCACACACGACATCCATGCAGCGCTAGAAGTGGCAGACAGGATAGGAATATTCTACTCAGGATATGTTATCGAAATCGCTGAAAACAAGGACTTTTCAGGTGATGGAGAAAACCTCCTGCACCCTTACACAAAGGCTTTATACAAGGCACTGCCAGCAAATGGGTTCAACCTGACAAAAGGCCACCAACCACTGCATGGTGAAATTCCGGAAGGTTGCCCATATTACGACAGGTGCGAAATGAGATTCGACAGATGCAAAAGCGAGAGACCACAACTAATCGACCTAGGAAATAAAAAAGTCAGATGTTTTAAATATGAAGAAGGTGCATAACATGGAACTTAAAGGAACAAACATTGCATTTAAATATCCCTTAGCAAAGGAATACCTGTTAAGAGACATCAACATACATCTGGACAACAATAAAATTGTTGGTTTGGTTGGAGACAGTGGTGTTGGAAAGTCAACATTGTGTGAAATACTCTCAGGATATCTGACAAACTTCGAAGGGACAGTGACACTTGACGGCAATCCATTGCCTCAAAAGGAATTCTGCCCAGTGCAATTAATTTACCAACATCCGGAAAAAGTCATGAACCCAAAATGGAAAATGAAGGATGTTCTGGAAGAATCATGGAATGTGGATGACACTCTCTTATCAGAGTTCGGAATTCAGAAATCCTGGTTTACAAGATTTCCACAGGAACTATCAGGTGGAGAACTCCAAAGGTTTTCCGTTTTAAGGGCACTGAATCCAAAAACAAAATTTTTAATAGCTGATGAAATGACAACAATGCTTGATGCAATCACTCAAGTGCAGATTTTAGATGCTGTGTTAAAAATAGTTAAACAAAGGAAAATGGGATTCCTGCTCGTTAGCCATGACATGGACCTTGTCAACACAATCTGTGACGATATAATATATTTTGAAGATATTAATGGTCTTTAATCATTAATATCAATTAATTTTTTTATCTGCCAATCAGCCCAAACACCAGTTAGATTATTTGAGACTATTTCACCTAAAACAATACCCATCCAAGCACCCCAAACACCATAATTCAATACAACGCCCAACAGAATCGCAAAGAATAATGTAAAACCGGTTTCACGCATTATTGTCTGAAACATTGCGGTTATGCCTTTGCCTAATCCCTGGAACACATA
>NZ_SUTM01000040.1:0-1199 GCF_015062935.1 Methanobrevibacter sp.
AATAAATCACGAATACTGTCACTTAATCTGTTTCTGGCACTAGCCATTTCATTATTAATTGACATGGCAGTATTTGTGGAAATTGGAGTTGTTTTAGTTTTCTTTGTAGATTTAGTTGTTTTTTTATCAGAAGTTTTGAAATTAGGGAATTTGGAAGCAATTTCCTTTGCATTTTTACCAATGACAACACCTACACCAGCATTTAAAAGATGTTTTTCAGGATTGCTGACGCCTCTGAAACTTGAAGGTGAAAAATTGTCATCATGAGCACGAGGCAGCCATTTTAAATTGTGAATATTTGTACTTGGTGGTGATAAGAATGCCACTACCATTTTTGCCTTTTTCTTTTTGAGAACACTTTTATAGTGATTGGAAGACCAGTGCTCCTTTAAGGTTCCAGCACATGCACCGCCATAAATGCACATATAGATTCCATTCTTTTTTACACGATTGATTTGAGAATAATGGTAACTTGGTCCGATACCACCAATTTCAACCTTATAACCTCTTTTTTTAAGATATTTACCAATATCCTTCATTAACTTCATATCTCTTGATTTAGAATGAATATTATCAATATTCATAAAAACAGTAATTCCAGATCCCTCTTTTTGTTTTGTATTGGTTGATTTTTTACTTGAAACTGTTTTAGAAGAGGAGGTTTTTGTAGCAGTAGTTTTGTTTGGATTATCAATTGTTGTTGTTAAATTACCAAAAAAGGCACTTAAATCCAGCCTAACAAGTTTTTCACTTGAATAGCTGTGTCCTTTCTTTAAACTGTCTTGAGAATTAACAACAACTCCGGTGATAATGTTGGTGGTGTCAAACTTGAATTTGCTACTTGCAAGTTCAGGAGTTGTCAAATATATTCCGCTTTGTAACCAATCTTCCTTGCTGAATGGTTCTATTTGAAGTACACCATACTTATTGAAATATACATCAATATACGCCCCTGTACTAAACACCAAATTACGTATCGCTTCAATATATGACACATCACGAAATACCATTTGGGTAGTTGATTTCATTGGATTGAAGTTTATACCATTTTCCCAAACTCCCTGATCATAATAAAGTTTAGGCCTCAGCCCTGAAAGTTCTGTTTTGTACTTGCTTAATTTTTTAGAAGATACCCTACCTTTTCCATTATTCACACCATTTTGAGTGAGGAACAATCTCAATAAATCATAATAGCTATT
>NZ_SUTM01000040.1:1299-6670 GCF_015062935.1 Methanobrevibacter sp.
GTAACTACATATAATGGAGTCATGGTTATCATCCATTCATGCAACTTTTCAAGAACTGTAGTATTTCCAAACATATCATTTTTATTGATTATTACATCTATTTTAAATGAAATTCCACCGTAACCGTTGTTTAGAAATTGTTTGTTTCCCTCATTCAGGTCATTGACGATGATTTTTAAATCAGGAGTTACACCAACACCGTTGTTTTGGATAACTTTTAAAGCCATAGGAGTTGAACCTTTACTAATTTCATCAGCACTTATTACACTAAAAAAACTCATACTGTCCTCCCTGCTGTTTTATTATCCCAAAATATGTATTCTCTGATAACTTCAATGATTTCATCAATTCTTTCCCTTTTATCAACTGTGTCAACATTTAAAGTGAGATTTAACACATTACCATTTTTATTATCACCAATAGCCAATAATACTTCTAATAAATTTTCGTTAGAAAAATCGAAATTTGATGCGTTGGTATCATTTAAACTGTCGGTATTAAAACCAACATTGAATCTTGGATTTCCGAAGGATTTAACAGCATTTTCCCCTACATTTCCGAGATTTCTGATGATGTTTTGACTTGCAGTTGGAATTCTATCACCTGTATCCTCCATCTCCTTGAGCAATTTTATTTGCATAATTCCTGGAGAATGAATACCTAAAGCATTCAGGAAATTTTTAACAGCATTGACACCGGCTTCCCAAAATTTTTGAGGTAATGTTGCAGCCCATTGTCCTACAGCACTTAACATACTGTTCAATTCAGCCACAAACCTACCAGGCATGCTTGAAATTTGACCCATAAATCGAGTAACTGAATTTACTCCAGCATTCAACATTCTCTGGACAAAATTATTACCAAATCCAAGTGTTCTTGCAATCATATTAGTGAATATCATTGCTAATTGGAATGGGAGCGTTGCTATAAAAATCATTACACCAATTACGCCATCAACAATATTATTACCAGTTATTGAAACATTGGATTGTAATAATCCTCCTAATGTCATAATATAAGTGTAAAGGTTTTGCAGTGAACTTATAACCCAATTTACAAAGTTCATAACAGAAGTATAAATTATTTGACCAGCCAATATGAAAGATTGGCCCAAAGCATCTATTGCGGCCCTTACTTGCTCGTTATTAAAGTAAAGATAACCTAAAACTGCAATCAATGCGATGATTGCAAGTACAACAATCATTATTGGATTTGCACTCATTGCTGCATTCATTAACCATTGAGCTGCAGCACCCGCTTTAGTTGCAATATTACTTGCAATTTGAGTTAATTCTAATGTCCTTAATGAACCTGCAAGAGTTACAATACCATTAATACCCACAGCAAATGAACCGGCTTGACCAATTAAACCTAAAAAACTAGTCATTGGAGCTAATACAGGAGACATTAAAAGACTCATATCTTCCCAAGCAGCATTTATTTGGTCCAACCAAGTTTTATGTTCAGCTTCTTCACTAGCAAGTGTTTGTAATTGACCTTCATATTCACCAGTTAGTTGAGAAGCATTTGAAATTGATCCAGCTTGAAGTCCAAGTGCTTGTTCTAATGCTTTTGTATCACCATTAGATTCTTTTAATGCATCTGATAAACCAGTTAACGCTGCACGACCGCCACCAAATTTTTGTGTGGCACCAGCAATAATGACAGATGCTTGATCAACATTAAAACCTAATTCATTGAATTGGGAGTCATATTTTCTTAAGAAAGTATAATAGTTCTGCATTCCGCCGACAGTGTTTGAATTAGCATAAGCAAGTGCATTAAAACTTGATGAAACATTATTCATATCTACACCAAGAACACTAAGTTCCTGACCTAAGCTATTTGTAGTTTGAGCACCCAGACCAAATGCATCATTAATACGGTCTAAATCTGTTGCTGATTTGCCAAGATTTTCACTAGAAACACCGATTTGGTCAAGACTTTTAACATACATCATTGCTTCATCATTTGGAAATGTAGCATTTGATATATTATTAATTAAACTAATCATTTTAGGTTCGGCAACACCTGTTTGTGTCGATAGTTGACCAACACTTATGGCTGCTGTGTTCATATCTTGAGCCATACCTTCAGCGTTACTACCAATACTGGATAACTCACTTGATATACTCATTAAAGCTCCGGCTTCAATTAATTCAAGACTATTCCCTAATCCTTCAACATCTGATTCAGCATTTTGAGCAGAACCCCCTAATTCATCTATAGGTGAACTGTCAATGCCACTTAATGATGAAGATAAATTATCAGAACTATTTGAGGCATTTTGCATTGAGGTATCAAGATTTTCTACAGATTCTTCAGCATTAACAACTTCTGAATCTTCAACATTAACATCAATATCTACATCACTTTCCATTTCTTTTAGTGTGGATATGGCTTCGGACAAATCCTCAACTTCAGTCTTGTCAGCTCTTGCTGTAATGTTAATATCAAGATTATTATCTGCCATTGTTAATCAACTACTAAAAATGCTTTATTTTTCAAGCTATGTTGTCTTGCAATTTCTTTCATACATATTATTGCCATTTGTTGTAAGATTGTCAAATTTTCAATATTTCCATTGTTTAATCTATGTCCCGCAATATATAATTGAGTTAAATGTCTTAATTTACCAGTTTTTAGGTCTAAAACCCCATTAAATCATCAAATATTTGTTGTTGTGCATCTTCTGATGTATCCATCAATTCCACACCACTTATTCTGTTAATTTCATTTGTAATTCTTGTTATTACACCAGCCGGCAATTCAGCCAGTAAATCATCAGGGAATTTGCTTTCATCAAGTTTATAAACGCCTAATTTAGCAAGTTCAATCAATAGATTAGTTTTCAGTCTTTTACTTGATAATATGGCTTTTTGATATTCATTTGTTGATAATGGTCTTATTAAAACTCCAACCTTTTTTGTAGTATTTGGATAAATGAATGTGAATGGTATTTTAGCATTTGTTCCTTCAGTGATTATCTGATCCAATTCAAAAATTTCTTCCTCTTTTTGTAAGTGTTCTAATTCTTTTTGCTTTTCTTTTTCAGCAGACATTTTCAAATCTCCATAAATAAAAATAATTTGTTTAAAAATTTTTTAAAAAAAAAGAATGAATAAAACAAAGTTTAAAGTGTTTTATTCATATTTCCTATCTCTTCTACTTGCTTTGAGCTTGATATTTTCAACGGTTTTTTCATCAGGTTTTACTTCATAATCGTTACCATTTACTAAACAATTGAAATAATTATCTACGATGGTGTATGACTCATCTGGTGTGATGACAGTTTCTCTTATAGTAACCATTGCAGGTGTGCTTATCATTTTATCTAAAGTTTCTGACATCTCTTTGTGTGAAGCCAATCCTTCATATCTTAATTTTGAAAATTCAAGGCTCCACGGTACTTCGTCAAGTCCCTCATTTACTACACCGTCAAAGGTGGAAGTGCTTGAAGTATTTGTTTCAGGACTTGCTTTTGCTGATGTTCCATACATCATTTTTTTACCGTCAATAATAACTTCCTTATTAGCCATCTATTCCACCTCAATTGTAATGTAAACGTCGATTTCAGTGATAATTCCAGCAAATAACAATTTGGTAATATTAATATCAACGCACTTTGGAGATTTCTTTTCTACAGTGTATTCAATGTCTTCAAGTAAATCTAAAGTGTTTACACACCTATCTTTGACCCTATCCAATTCCTGTTTGATTTCATTTAAAGTTGCAGTACGGTTTCTTTCACCTAAGAATTGATGTAGGCTCATTTCACGTACAATAAAATCACGTGCCCGGTTGATATATAAATCATAACCGTTTGGTTGTTCGCTGTTGACAACAACATATTTGTTATTTCCACGATCCTGACATCTGAATGTAGTTATACCAGATTCAAGTAATGATAAACCATTTCCACCTGTTTCAAATGATAATTCTGGAGTAACACCAGTTACATTTGGAACCACTTTCATTGTCATACTATTTCCAACATTTAAGCTTGCAAGAACACCGCAATAATATGCTGCACTTTCCACCTCAGATAGTAAGGTATCATTTACTATTAATTGCTGGTTCAACAATCCGTAACTGAAATCTCCAGCCAGACTTGCATCGAAATTTATAAATGATACATAACCGGCCGGTAATTTATCCTTAAACCTTTTGTCTAAAAATTCAGTAATTATTGGAATTAAATTGGAATCAACTTTAACTGCTATGTATAACATGTTAAAGTCCTCACCACTTATTTTAGACAATGCTGATGTTAGTTTTCCTGGAGTGATGTCTTTATCAACAACCTCATTTTCACCGCTTCCAGATTTGGTGGTGATATTTACAGCTAAAATACTTGAAGCTCCGTAAAACAATTCATCCAAACATGCAACACCAGCGTAACTAGTATCATTTCCTAATTCTTCATGAGCATCATCAATTTTGGTAAATAATAATGGTTCAGTTTCAGTGGAATCAAAAGCACCGATTAAAGCTATCTTTGATGCTAGTCCAGGTTTGCTTTTTACGGGATTTCTTTTATTGAAAATCTGAACTTTTGGTAATGAAGCCATAATTTCAACCCCCTATTTTCAAATTCGCATATTCTTTAATGATTTTTTCAAATTCTTTTTTATTATTGATAGAAATATTATTAGATGAAATGTAATATCTTAATCCTGATTTGAACATATTGGGACAAAGTAAATCATCTAATTCTTTATCTAAATCAAATTTTACCATAAACAATCACTTTTCTTCAATTTTTTCTAATAATAAATTACATAAATAATAATCTTCTTCAGATGGAACTAACGATTCTGGTTTGCTTTTCACTTGAATTCTTAAATGGCCTCTTGTTAAAACAAAATCTCTATTATATTCTGGAGTTATATTTCTAATGATTGGTTTATTGTCAAACAAATCATTGTTTTCATAGATTAATCTGGTGATTTCTTTTGAAACAGTTTTGATGATTTTAAGTGCTTCTGTGTAGTTGCGGTTTTTAGTAACTATAAGAATTTCAACCAGATCTGTGAAACTTGAAAAGTCAAAACCTTCAATATTACTTTCACTATCAACAGCTCCAACAAAAATGCTATTACTTTCCTGAACAACTTGTTTAGAAGGATATGAAATTTTAAAATGTTTTAATAATTGGTTTTCCTCATTTTTTGCATTTAATAATATTTTTAAAATTATTTCATCAGTTTGTAGCATTGTAAATCTCCACCTTTAAAATATCTACTGCTCGATTGCTTGTCTCTTCAAAAGCCGGTTTTACAAAAGGTCTTGGAGGGGCCGGTGATGAGTATTTACTGAAAATTTCTTTTCCAGATAATGTAAACCAATGCAAGAATTTTGCTCTTATTGG
>NZ_SUTM01000041.1 GCF_015062935.1 Methanobrevibacter sp.
ACAGCAGGGATTGAGAACCGAGTTCTCACTGAACAAAAGACAGAGAAAGAGGTCCTATCTTGTCGCACGGTTTTTTCAAGTAACATAATATATAATTTTATTATGTATTATATATAAAATTATATTATGCAAAAAAATATAAAAGTAATAATAAATTTTATTATTACCTTTTACAATTAAAAATAGTTTTTGTTAGAGTTATATCCTGGAGATATATTTTTTGAAGTTAGCTATTATTCTTCTTTGTCCATTTGATCAAGTTCTTTTTGGAGGTCTGCAATTTGCATTTCTTTGTAGAATCTTTCGAACCTTCCAGTTTCAATGAGAAAAGCTGAAACTTCAAGAGCATCTCGATAGGTATAATTAGACTCTTTGATAATTTGCTTTTTATCTTCATCCATGTAGGATGAGGTATTATTTATATTGGCCATAGCTATTACAACCTGTATATAATAATTAATATAATATTTTATTATAACTTTTATATAAAATTATCAATTGTCCTCATGAGTAAAATTTTTAATTTTTCATAGCTATTGTTACCCATAGAATAATGAATGTTAGAGTCGATGAAATTAATAGATATATTTTTTCTTTTAATTTAATGAAATGACATTAACATTAACGGACACCATATTGGAATCAAATCTGATTTTAAACTGCGATATAGATGCAAGAGTTTAAAAAAGTAATTTTTGAATAGGTAATGTTGGGTGTTAATGTTAAAAAGATATGTTATGTTTCCAGTTGGAAAAGAAATATTGTATATTTTCTGAACTTTGTTGGTTAAATAATAAAAAAAGGGATTATTAGAATTTTGAAATCTATAATCCATATTTGAATTTAATTCTGTATTCTTGATTGATGGATTCTGTTTGAATGTATTCCCCTTTAATTAGCTCTGAAATTTTAGCTAAATCATCATCTGAAATCTTTTCATCATCAGATAATGGCAGGAAGAAAGTAATCTCATCATCCACAATCAGATAGTTTAAAAGCTTTGCTTCTCTTTTTTGGTATTTGCCAATAATCTCTTCAATTTTTCCTTCAATATCTTTGTCCAAATTAACCATATTCATTCACCTTTTATTGATTTTGCAAGTTCAACCCCTTTCTGGAATGCCTCTTCATAGATATCTTCATCGGGAACAAATACTGCGTCCATTGTATCAAATATTGTAAAGCCTGCACTTTCTAAATCTCTTTGGAGTTTAGCAATTGCTCCACCGCCCCATCCTTTGGATGAGAATATTAGCGCATTTTTTTCGCTGGTTGTACCTTTGAAATTTAGGCAGTCAAGCCAGTACATTAGGTTTCCAATTCTTGGGAAAGGTTTGTTCATCATTGTTGGAGCGCCTAAGGCTATTGCTTTTGAATCAAGAATGTCAGATACCACTTCTGATTCATAATCGCTTTCCATATGATACATTACAGCTTCGATGCCTTCACTCATTATGCCCTCAGCAATTTGGAATGCCAATTTCTCTGTGGAATGGTGCATCGTATCATAGACAATTGTAATCTTATCTTCACAAACTCCACTCGCCCAGTCTGAGTATGCCTGAATGATTTTTGATGGGTCTTTCCAGATTTGACCGTGGCATGGTGCAATCATTTTGATTTGCTCAACAATTCCTGCTTCAGTTAATTCCTGAAATTTCATCCTGAGCATCGGAGCGCCTAAAACCACAAGATTAGCGAAGAATTTTTTAGCGGCTTTTAAGATAAAGTCTTCAGAGTAATCTTCAGCATATCTTTTGGATAGGCATAAGTGCTGTCCGAAAGCATCATTTGAGAATAATATTCCTTCTTCAGCATACATTACAAACATGCTGTCTGGCCAGTGAAGCATAGGGGCTGATACAATAGCTAAAGTTTTACCACCCAAATTAATTTCATCACCTGTTTTTACAGTAGTGATTTCAACATCAGAGTAAGTATGGTACTGTTTTTCTAAAAATTCAGCACCTTTCGGAGATGCATAAACTTCAGCTTCAGGATATTTGTCAATGGTCTCCTTAAGTCCTATTGAATGGTCAAGTTCAGTGTGGCATTGGATAAATACATCAATCTTGTTTTCACAACCTTCTTTAGCGAATGCATCTTCAATCCGAGCATTCAATTGATCTATCATGCCGTCTGAGAATACATTATCAATCAATGCAACTTTCTCTTCACCAAATACCAGATAACAGTTGTAAGTTGTTCCAGGAATTGCAAATCCATGGAAACTTCTTGTGTTCCAATGAAGTGCACCAACCCAGTACACACCATCGGCTATTTTTACAGATTCCGCTTTCTCATAAATCACTTTTTAGTTATTTTTTTTTAAATGAGTTTAACATATTGAACTGTTTAATGAAATAATCATTGAAATTTTTGCACAGCGCTTCATACCTGTTGTTTACGCCAATTGCAGTTTCCGGCTTTACTGAATTGTTCTCACCTTCAAATCTTGCAAATGTCCCTACCAATTCCCTTCCATCACGTATCAACATTTTCATCATCGGCAAGTCCGCTTCAACTATTTCCAGATTGGACAATTTTGCTTTTTTGAATATATCAATTATTTCTATTTTTTCATTTTCCACATAACACTCTTTATTTGCAATGATTTTAATTTTAACAGATCTGGGAATGTGATTGAATGCTTTAATCATCATTTGCGCTTCGCCTTTAAGTAAAAATCCGGCTCTCAATGTAATTAGCTTCGATGCTTTTTTAATCACTTCCATTTCTTTTTCTAAAATGTTGTCTGTAGTGTGTATAAGCCATACTGGAGCCTGAACTTCTGAAGTATTGTTTAAATATAATTCTTCAAGCTTTTTTTCAGTTGATTGTAGCTCATCAATGAGATTTTCCTTTTCCTGTTTGAATATTACCGTAGGCTCTATGACAGTGTATCTTAAAGGTCGGCTTCTTGTGATTTCTACAAATCCTTTCTTTTCAAGTTGATTTAATATATCATAAATTCTAGAACGTGGCAGGTTGGATACTTCTGCAATTTCATCTGCCGGGCCAGTGATCATTTTAGTAAGTCCTATATATGCTTGAGCCTCATATCGGTTCAATCCAAGCTTTTTTAAAGAGTTTATCATTTTCTCCATCATATTCCTCTTATCCGTATGTTAAGATTATCTTTCAAAAGAATACTATTAATAAATCTTGTTACTTTTCATACAAATCTAGTGACATTATGATTTAAAAAAAATAAGCTGAAACTAGGTTTCAGCTTCTTTTTTCTTGTCTTTTTTGACAATAACCATTCTTTCGTTTTCTTCATCAACTTCCATAACAATCGGTTCTGCTTCAAGAGCACCCGGATCTTTTTCAACACATTCATTTATTTTAGATTGAATTGCTGCGATGTCTTCAGTGTCGATTAAATCAACAATCTCCAACTGTTTCTGGAATCTTTCAACACCCTCAAGAGGCAGATTTTCAACAAATGGGATTGCCCCTGTTGCACCAATGATTTTCTTTTTTTCGGCATCTGCACCGTTTTCATATAATGCTTTGAAACTCTGACCTGTGATGTGGCCCTGCACTTCCGCGCCGGCCAAAATGAAAAATCTTATGTTCGGATTTGAGACGATGTTTGCAACTACTTTTTCTATTCCTAAGTTTTCTGTTTTGCATGGTCCTGCAATGGCCGCTCCTGAAAGTTCCGCTTCAATATGGGAAGCAAGTGTTGCAACCGCTACTGGACTTTCAGGGTCTCCGACAATGTAATCTCCAGTTATTACCGGCCAATCAGCTGCAGGCGCTTTTTTATTAACCATAATTCATTCCTCCTAATAATTATAAATAAAACTACTTAATTATTATATTTAAATATTTTGTAACTTAAATAAGATTATTTGTATAAATGAATTGTTGGAGAGACTATTTTCCCATATCTTAAACCATGAAAACAGGAATTTATCAAAACATTTTCAAAACTAAGTTTTTCTGATAAGCTAAATAAAAAAGGAGGTTAACATCAACGTTAACTGCTCCACTCTTATGTTTCCATTAACATACGGTTGATAATTCAATAGCTATTTTTTTAGATTTGATTTAATGAGGTGACATTAACATTAACGGAAGCCCTTCCACAAATCAATCTTGTTTTCCACTGTGGTCGGATAAGATTGGAGGATTTCTCCTCCGCACTCTCCCTAGAACCGTACGTGTCCCTTTCAAGACATACGGCTCAAATAGACATTTATCTGAAATAATTCTTGGTTGAAAGTCGACGTTTATAAAAATACTCAGATTTACTTTTATCTAAAGGAGAATAATTGTATTTAACCATATTATGTCTTTCAATTTTAGTGTGAGACATTATATGTAATTGTTTTCCAGTCTTTGGGTCGGTTAAAATCCATCTACTCTGATGTTTATCTCCTTTCTTCGGTCTAGGGAAATATTTATTTGCTATCCACCTATGACCTTTATTACGATGTAGTCTTCTCAGAAATTTCCAAGTTTTAATCCAAATATAATAGTCAATACTCGAAAATGCTTTAGAGGAAGACATAGGCTTCCAAAATTCAACAATCCCGTCAATTACCGGATTGAGTCTGTCTATTAATTCTTCTACGTTATGACCTTTCATTTCATTGAAAACTTCCTTAATATTGGCTCTTGCTTTCTTCATGGAATCTTTAGAGGGTTTAATAATACATTTATCGTATTGTCTAACTGTAAAGCCTAGGAAATCAAATCCGTCGTAGGTGGTTGTAAAACCACTTTTATCTTCTGCGAGGATTAAACCTCTATCATCCAAGTATGGTTGAAGAATATCGGGAATAGCCTTTATATCTTCTTCATTTTTAGCAAAAATCAGAAAATCATCGGCGTATCTTACAATACGATAGTCTCCTTGAGTAAGTACTACTGGATAATTATCTTTACGTTGATATTCATGATAACTAATGTTTAAACATTCTTCAAGTCCATGTAAAGCAATATTAGCCAATAACGGAGATAATAAGCCACCTTGAGGTGTGCCTTGAGTTGTAGGGAAAAATTCACCATTATCTACATATCCTGCTTTAAGAAATTTCTCAACAACATTAACATACGGAAATCCTTCCAACTGTTTGAGAATAAAATCATGACTCAATGTGTCAAAACAAGCCTTAAAATCACCTTCAAACACATGAACAAACTTACGATGGCTAATACTGAAATGAATCCTTTCTATAGCATCATGGACTCTTCTGCCGGGTCTGAACCCATAACTGGTGGGTTCAAAACGACATTCCCACTGCGGTTCCAAAGCAATACGTATTAATTCTTGATAAACACGGTCAATAATAGTTGGAATACCAAGAGAACGCATTTTACCATTTTTCTTTGGAATATATGTCCGATATGTAGGTTTAGGATTATGTTTGTTAATATTCCAATTCTTTAATTTAACATACAGTTTTCCTCTTTGAGCATTACTCAAAATAACTTGTCCATCAATTCCTGGAGTTCTTCTACCTTTATTTATTTGAGTAACCCTTTTAATCGCCAATTTTAAAGCACTAGGGCTACGAACCAAAATTCTTTGTAAATTTCTTACTTTTCGACTATCACCATCTTTTTCAGCACGAAATATCCTAAATCGTTGTTTATCTACATACTTATTGACCTTATTCCAATCGGTTTCAGACCAAATAGTAGCGTATGATGTTGTGGACTCACAAACATTACTGTTTTGAGCATAACTCATCTTTTATCACCATCCTTTTAATAAACAAGTATTTCTAGTTTTATTTACACGTTGTCTACTCTTTGAAAGTCAGCCATGTTTCCATGCCACCCACGAGGGGAGGTATCCGTTCACAGTTAAACATATTCCCTGATTATCCTGCTGTCTTTCGACTATTAACGGCATTTGCTTTTTTTCAAAATCCTCTACCACCTGAAGAATTACACATCATTCACAATCCGCTTACCAAATTTTTTTTTGGACTCCAAATGGCTTACCGAGTTAATCTCCCATCAGATACGAATAAGGGAAGGTCCAACCTCTACACCGGCAATTATATGGGTTGTGCATATATAAGCATATATATAATGCTTATTTCCTAATTGCAATTGATAGTAGCATCCTATTGATGCAGTGTATCCCACCTATCATTCGTTCTCACGTTGCTTACAGTTGTTCACTTAAATTAACCATTCTTATTCTTCCTCTAGCCCTGAAACACGGATACTTTTGTTTCATTAGACATTTTTCTCATGCAACTTCCTAAGCTCGTTACCAAGTTAGGAATTTCAAAGGAGGAAATCCCAACACAACAGGGATTGAAACAACTCATAATAATGAGTATTTCACTGATACAAAGGTAGGGAATAAGGAGATCCTATCTCGTCGCACATATATATGAAAGGGTTTCAGAAAAGAAGTTTTTAATAACTGAACCCAACCGTTAATGTTAAAATGGATGTTAAGTTTCCAATAGCATATGTGGTTAAAGTTTAAAAAATTAGAAAAAAGAAATGATTATTGAATTAAGTGTTTTTCGACTAAATCCAAT
>NZ_SUTM01000042.1 GCF_015062935.1 Methanobrevibacter sp.
CAGTAGTGAAGTCCTTTTGTGTTTTGTTTGTGTACTATGGTTTTCTATGGGAATTTCATTTCGCTGCAAGCTCATTATATATAATTAATTTAGAAATAAGCTTTTATACAACTTCAATATTTTTAATACTTAAAATCATCACTACATCACCAAGGAGGTATTTTATGGATATTGAAAATCTTTTGTTAACATTCTAGACGATATACCTGTCTTGTCTAGTTATATTTTTGCCGTTGAACTTTTTTTGGATTTTAATCCTAATTTAAGGAGGATGAAACTATCACTTTAAAAGCATCCAATATTTCTAAAGTTGAATTTGTACCACACATTGACCAGAATGTGTGTCCGGACTGCGGTTCCACTAATCTGAATTTTGACAGTGGCCGTGCTGAAATCTGCTGTAACAATTGCGGTTTAGTTATCGAAGATAATATAATCGATAAAGGTCCTGAATGGAGAGCTCACGATCATGAGCAATTAGCCAAAAGAGCTAGAACAGGCGCACCTTCTATTTTTGGTATTGCAGATAAGGGTTTGCCTACTGATATTGACTGGAAAAATAAAGACCTTAAAGGCCATAATATTCCTGAGAGAAATCTCCCTCAAATCTACAGATTAAGAAGATGGAATAAACGTCTTAGGGTTTCAGGCACTGGTGAGAGAAATCTTGCTTTAGCACTATCTGAACTGGATAGGCAATCTTCCAGATTGGGCGTTCCAAGGTCTGTAAGGGAAGATGCCGCTTTAATTTATAGAAAAGCCGCTAAAGAAAATATTGTCCGAGGAAGAAGCATTATAGGCATGGTTGCCGCTTCTTTGTATACTGCTTGCAGGCGTGCGGGTATTCCTCGTACATTGGATGAAATGTCAGAAGTTTCCCAGGTTACTCAAAAACAGATTGGTAAAAATTATAGGTTTTTAGCAAGAAAACTGAATATTAAATTAAAACCTACTTCACCTGCGGATTATGTTCCTAGGTTTGCTTCAAATTTGGGTTTGTCCGGAAATGTTCAAGCTAAAGCAATTGAAATTGTTAACAGCTCTAGTGAGCATGGATTAATCGTTGGTCGTGAACCTACTGGTATTGCGGCTGCTACATTATATATTGCTTCTATTGTACTTGGTGAAAAAAGAACTCAAAAGGAAATTGCAGAAATTGCAGGGGTTACTGAGGTTACTATTCGAAACAGGTATAAGGAATTGACCAATAATCTTGATTTAACTGTTATTTTTTAATTTTTCAAAATAGTTAAATAATATAATCTTTATATTATTATTGTCGTATCATTTTTTGACCAATGCCTACGGTCCTTCTATGAGGAAAGCTTTCGCTGTTGATGATTAGGAGAAACCCAGCATTGGATAGGCTGCCCGTTTCGAGGGTTACTCGAGGAGCGAAGGGTATTCTAGCGATGATTCAAGAGAGTTAGTATACGGGCAATAGAAATTTATATGATTAAGGGGCTCTATTTGGTTTATATGGATTTAATATTTAATTTTTCTTATTTTAAAATTATTATAGATGATTAACTAATTCATGGATTTATTATTCATTGTATTTTTAAAAAATAGTAGTTTATCCGTAATTATTTTTGAGGTTTTTTTGACCATTTTTGTGTTGGTGCATATATTATGTATAGTCTTTTTGATATATTGTGTTGTTGGAGAATAGTTTATTATCATTTTTTTGTTTTTTCACAAAGTCCACTCTTTCAAAAATTTTGTTGATTTGAAATTTTTTTTTTAATTCTGTTTAAAAATAGTTAACTTATATTAATTCTTAATAAAATATATTATTAGAGTAATTATGAATAGGGCATTAAAATCAAAAATTATCATGTTTGTCTCAATGATGTTGTTCATGATTTTTTATATGGTGATATTTGGAAGTAAAAATGCTGTAATCGGTATGATGGTGGTCATGGCGGCGTTCATGAATCTGAGTAATGATTTGTCATTTAAACCAAAATCTTCTTTTATTAAAATACTGTTATTGCTTTTGGTGTTAGGCATTGCATCGTTTTTGAATAATCCATTGACTATCTTTGGATGCATATTGACCTTTGTTGTTGTCTTTGCAACTACTTTCACGTCCTATAATCTTTTTGGTGCCCATGTTTATTTACCGTACCTGATGATATATTTTATGATGGTTGGAATTCCGGTTTCTGTTGAAATGTTGCCGATGAGGCTTTTGTCTCTTGTCTTCGGTGCGGTTTTCATCGTTGGATTGAATATGGCAATTAACAGGAAAAAAGATTATAAACTATCAAAAGCAACTATTGACATGTTAATTTCGGAATTAGACAAAGCCATAGATTTGAAATTGGATGGCAAAGATGTTTCTTCGGATAATTTCCGTACAATCAACGGATTTTATTTGAGTATTTTCAACAGGTCCGAGTATAAATATTTCCCATCTGAAATTCATAAATCCGTTTTGAATGTTGTCAAATCATTTCAATACATTGGAAAGATTATATCTGAGCATGATTTGTCAAATAAGGAACTGCTTTACATAAGAAGTGTTTTGTCTCAAATCAAACACATTGATTTGGAGGGCATATTTGACGGTATTGAAATAGAATCAAAAGTGATGTATCTTGTTTTATTAAATTTGGAGATAATTTCAAATGAAATCAAAAAAGATTTATCCGATGAAATAATCCTTCCAGATAAAAACACATTAAAAACCCAGTTCAAATCATTAATCATACAGTATTTCAGTTTCAGATCTGTCAAGTTTACTTTTGCATTTAAAATGGCCTTTTTAATGTTTGTCTGGCAGCTGCTGACGCTGATGTTTAATTTGCCATTTACAAAATGGCTATATTTCGCTACAATCTCGTTAATGTTACCTTATATTAATGATGTTGCATATTCTGCAAAGTCACGACTTCAGGGAACATTTATCGGAGTTTTTGTTTTTGCAGCAATTCTCATAATTGTCCCTTATCTTAACGTTTCATTTAATGTAATTTCTGTTGCAGTAATGGTTGTCTGTATGTTTATAATGGTCATTAAATTGGAGGATAAACTGATTTTGACAATTGTCACTACTGTGATATCAGTCATGACTGCACTGATGTATATTCCACCACCTGAAGCAATGGAATTGAAGATATTGTGGGTAACTGTTGCAGTTGTAGTTGTCACATTATTCAATTACAAATTCCTGCCTTATTCTGTTGAAATCGAAACAAAGAATAATCTGAAAACATCTTATATGCTAAATCAACAGTCAATCGATTTGGTTAAACAGAAATGCATGGCAACGGGACCTGATAAAAAAACAACATTATTAGTTTTAAGCAATGTTGTACGGGAAAACATTGAAATAACTGAGGAAAACCGGGAATTATATACTCTACAGGTAAAAATTACTGATATTTGCAATTTCATTTTGAATTATCTGGATTTGATTCCAATATCTGATGATTTGGCTAAAAATTTGGTTGAAATAATTGATGATAATGCGTTGGCAGATGTAAATTTAAATGTCAAAGATAAAATATTGGCATATTCAATGGAACATGTCATGAGTCTGTTTAAAGATGAACAGATGATTATCGGAGGATTTGATTAATAATTTTATTATATTAATTATATGTCGGAGAATTGCATGAAAGAATATTTGATGGAAACACCAAGCATTGATTACATGAATCATCTTATTCAAGATAAGGTTAGGGAATTGATGAATCAATCTGAAGATGAGATGGATTACCTCAAAAGATGTTACATCTTTGTTAGGGATGAAATTTCTCATTCATGGGACATTAAAGCTGATGTGGTTTCAAGAACTGCCAGTGAGGTGCTTGAAAATAAAACTGGAATCTGCTGGACAAAATCATGTCTTCTTGCAGCACTTCTAAGAGCAAATCAGATTCCGTCAGGCATCAGTTATCAGCGTCTTACAAGAGCAGATGACGATAGTGAAGGTTATATGATTCATGCTTTAAACACTGTGTATATAAAGGATTTAGATAAGTGGATCAGACTTGATGCTCG
>NZ_SUTM01000043.1 GCF_015062935.1 Methanobrevibacter sp.
AAATCGAATATGATACCTCAAACCCTCAGTATATTGAGACAATTTGGGGCGTCGGTTACAGATTTAAAGTTTGATAAAGCGACAGGGTGTGAAATAGGAATTTCACACCCTTATTTTTTAATCATTCCTATGCCCCTTTAGCAGTATTTATCAAAGAGTAAACATAGCCTTTTTTTTCGTATAATTTATTAAAGTGTCCCTTTTCGACTATTTTACCGTTACTAATTGCTAAAATTTCATCAAACCGTGACAGGACATTCATATCATATGAATGGGTTATGAAAACGATCATTTTGTCATCGTCCATAAGTAGTGCATCCAATATTCTACAGGTGGTTTCTTTATCAAGTGCGGATGTTGACTCATCCATTAATAGGATAGGAGTATTTTGTAAGTAGGCTCTGGCAAGCGCAACTCTCTGTCTTTCTCCTCCAGAAAGATTCTTTCCTTCTTCTCCACATTGAAAATCACAGCCTTTTTCAAAAATAAGTTCATTTAAACAAAACTTATCTATAATGATTTTTATCTCATCTTCGGATATTTTTTTGTACATAGTTATATTATTGATAATACTATCATCAAAAATGAAATTGTTCTGATAAACTATAGAAATTAATTTGAATAAGGAGCCATTGTCAATTTTATTGATATTAATTCTATCGAAACACAATTCCCCACTCTCGGCAGTAAGTGTTTTTATTAGTAGGTTAAATAGTGTTGATTTACCACTACCAGAAGTACCGACAAGAGCATATTTTTTTCCTTTTTGCAAAGAAATGTTCCAATCTTTTATTATTGGTTGAGATTCAACGTAAGAAAAATTTACATTTCGTAATCTTATTTCATCATTAAAAGATTTTACTTGGATATACGAATTGGTATCTTTTTTATCACTTTGTAATAAAGTTGAGAATTTTTTCATCAATCCAAGAGAGGCTTTTGCATCTGAAAGCATTTCTGGGAGATTAGTTAATGGATCAATTATATAAGTCATTAATCTGGTAAACACAACTACTGTACCTGCTGATATAAGGTTTTGCTTTTTTGAAAAATAAACACAGATAAGAAGAACTGCAAATTGAGTGATATATCCGGACAATGCTGCAGTATAGTTTATTTTTTCAAGCTTCTTTTCACGATTAAGAAGCTTATCACTTAAGGATTTGTTTATTTTTAGATACCTCGTTGTCAAACCGTTTTCTGCAAGACATGACTTAATAACATTAAATCCATTTAGTATGTCCTTTAGCACTAGAACATATTTAGAATTATTGTCAGAAATTAGAGCTTCAGCCTCTACTAATTTACTACCTGACTTCATAGATGATAGAGCAGGTATAAGTGAAATCAAAAGGGCAATAGCTGTAAGAAAAGGGCTGTAGTAAAGCATCAAAACAACTGAACCGGCAGCACATATTATAACTTGAGCAATTATTGGAATTTGGTCTAAAAGGTCGACTTTTATAGTATTTACATCATTTGTAAGTGCTGAAAGATATTCTGATGTATTATGCAAACGCATAGAAGATATATTTTTATTAAAAATACAAGTCATTGCATAGTGTCTATATTGAAATAATGCTTTTGATACAAAGGCAGTTCTAAAAAAATAAACACATATTCCAGCAGATAGTTCAATTAATGCAATGAGCAGTGCTGAAAAAAGTAAATATTTAAATGACATATGAGAATAACCGGATGCATAATCTATACATTGTTGCATGAGCCATGAAGCTGCAATTATTGCAATGGATAAAATGATTGCGGCAGCAATAGAAAGAGCAAGGTTCAATTCGTTGCCTTCCATCATTTTATATTTCATCTTTTTATATATTTCTTTGTTATATTTCATTGGTTTAGCTCCTGAGTATTACTCATTGATTTAATTATTATTTGTTTATGCGTTTATATAATAGCTGTAACAATTTTGGATAGTATATTTCATGTAGAAAACGATAAAATTGTTCTTTCTCGTCTTTGCATTGTCGATTAAAATCAATATCTGCTGATAATTTGCATCCTCCGGCGCAATATCCGGCAATTGGACATGACTTGCAGTTGTTGTAATCGTCAGATGTTATTTTTTTTAGTTGATATTTTTCTATGTTATCAAATGTAAAATCCATTATTGAGTAGTTGGATCGTCCAACAGTATACGTACAGCGATATGTTTTTAAATCTGGATCAACATAAAATACAGTATCAAGTGGAGAAGATGCCCAACAATATGTTCCTGGTATTTTTAATTCTGTTTGTCCATAGTTCATTCCAATTTTTCTTGCCAATTCATATGCTGAACGTAAAAATGAAATGTACATTTTTGATGGAACAGAATTGATGTTGGATAATTCAGTTAAAATATCTACATAAGAGACGATTCTACTGTAGTTGGTTTCGTAAAATCTATCATCTACTCTTCCAAAACCAAAAGTGAAAAAAGGATTATCGAGATATCCGTTATTTCTGTAGTAATCAATTATCGAACCAATTTTTCTTATATTATGAGAATCAATATTTGTTTCTAAATCGACATGTACACCGTTATCAATGAGAAGCTTGACATTTGAAAGAAGTTCATTAGTTACATTTTGATGTAATTTACTTAATTGTACGGGGGTTCTTGTAAATTCATTGTCTTCGATACTATCAATAGTTGAACAAACTGTAATACCTAAACTTCTATATATGATTAATAGCTTTAGGTAATGATCAAGGTTTTTCCCATTTGTTGTAATACCGATTGAAATTTTTTTAGCCACACAAAAGTCAAAAATCTTTGTTATTAAAGAGTAGTTTTCTACAAGTAATGGTTCTCCTCCAAATAGTCCGATTTGCACTTTTCTGTCAGTATTTTTCTTTAGGTATTCTGAAATTACGTCTAAGACTGATGATTCTTGTAACATCCGGACAGGATTCTTGAATTATCCGGACATGTAATCTTTTATTATCCGGACAAGCAT
>NZ_SUTM01000044.1 GCF_015062935.1 Methanobrevibacter sp.
AAGAAAAATTAGAAAAGAAAAAAATCTTGCTCCTCAAAAATTTTTTAATCCGAATCACTTAAGTTTTTGAAAGAGCCCTTTTTTAGCAAGCCAATACAAAACTTTAAATCATTTTCACAACAACAGTAATGTATATTTCAATGCAAAGGATGAAAGTTTAATGATAGTTGATACACTCAAAAAAGAATTGAATTTAGCTGACTGGCAGGTTAAGAAAGTTATAAAGCTGATTGATGATGGAAACACAATACCTTTTATTGCAAGGTATAGAAAAGATGTTACAGGTTCACTGAATGATGAAACATTAAGGAAATTCGATGAGAGATTGAAATACTTAAGGAATCTGGAAGACAAGAAGGAAAAGGTCATCAAAAGAATTGATGAGCTTGGCAAATTGGATGGCGAGCTTAAAAATCAGATTTTAAATGCCGAAACACTTGTGGAGCTTGAAGATTTATACAGACCATACAAATCCAAAAAACAAACCAGGGCAACAAAGGCCCGTGAAAAAGGTCTCCAACCGCTTGCTGAGGTAATTCTTGCTCAGGAAGTTAAAAAATCAGTTAAGACTATTGCAAAAGATTATGTAAATCCTCAAAAAGATGTAAACACTCCTGAAGATGCTATTAAGGGAGCTCAGGATATAATTGCCGAAATAATATCAGACAATTCAGATTTTCGTAAAAAAATCAGACAGAATACCTATTTTACAGGCCAAATCACCTCCAAGGTCAAGGACAAGGAAATATCAAATGAATATGATGTATACCATAACTATTCGGAAAATATTAAAAAAATTCCTCCCCACAGGATATTGGCAATCAACAGAGCAGAAAAGGAAGGGGTTATCAGGGTAAAACTGGAATGTGAAGTGGATGACGTTTTAAGGTATCTTGCAAGACACACTTTAAAAAACATTTCAAAAATACCTGAAAAGATAGAATACAATAAATACACTACTCCAATCATCAAAGAATCAATTGAAGACGCTTACAAAAGGCTGATTTCTCCTGCAATCGAAAGGGAAATCAGGAATTATCTAACACAAAAGGCTGAGGAAAATTCAATCGAGGTATTTGCACAAAACCTCAATCAGGTACTTATGGAATCACCTCTCGTCGGTAAAACCATTTTGGGCTGGGACCCTGCGTTCAGGACAGGCTGTAAACTGGCAATCATTGATGAAACCGGAAAGGTTCTTGACACAGCCCTGATTTATCCGACAGAACCTCAAAACAAGGTGGCCGAATCAATCGAGACAGTTCGCAATCTGATTGACAGGTATGACATTAACGTCATAGCCATTGGAAACGGAACAGCTTCAAGGGAATCTGAAGAAATAGTGGCTAAAATAATCAAGGGAACAAATGTTGAGTATATAATTGTCAATGAAGCAGGAGCTTCTGTATATTCCGCATCCAAATTGGCAGATGAGGAGTTCCCTGATTTTTCAGAAGGTGAGAGAAGTGCAGTATCAATTGCAAGAAGGCTTCAGGATCCGTTGGCGGAACTGGTTAAAATTGACCCAAAATCCATAGGCGTTGGTCAATATCAGCATGACATGAATCAGAAACAGCTTTCAGAGTCTTTGGACGGTGTTGTTGAGAAGGTGGTTAATGAGGTCGGTGTTGACTTGAATACGGCTTCCTACAGCTTGCTTAATCATGTTTCAGGAATTGGAAAGTCAACTGCAAAAAACATCATAGACTACAGGGATGAAAACGGAAGCTTCACTAACCGTAAGGAACTCCTGAAGGTTAAAAAACTGGGCAAAAAGACATTTGAACAGTGTGCGGGGTTCGTTAAAATTGACAATCCTGATTATCCTCTGGACAACACAACAATTCATCCTGAATCCTATGGGGCCACTGAAAAATTGCTGAATAAATTAAACTATACTGTTAATGATATCGGTTCAGCCGGTTTGAAACTTGACAATCTTGATTTGGAAGCTATTTCCAAGGAGTTGGATATTGGTCAGGAAACATTAAAAGACATTATTTCAGAACTTAAAAAACCGGGCCGTGACCCTCGTGAAGACATGCCAAAGCCGATACTTAGAAAAAATGTTTTGTCAATTGAAGACCTTGAAATCGGAATGATAATGCAGGGTACAGTCAGAAACATTGTTGATTTCGGTGCATTTGTAGATATTGGAGTGCACCAGGATGGACTGGTTCATATTTCACAGTTGGTTGAAAATCAATATGTCAAACATCCTTTGGATATAGTCAGCGTTGGTGAAATAGTTGACGTTAAAGTTCTCGATGTTGATTTGTCCAGAAACAGGATTAATTTGTCTATGATAATATAATAATTTTAAAACAATTTAATTTGCGAAAATAAATATTCAAGTTTATTAATGACTTTGATTGAACTACCTCGACCTGTAAGAGGTCGAGGATTTTTACTTCACGGGCTGGTACTTTCCCACGAAAGTAGGATTACCGTGCTATCCCCCCAGTTCCTGAGGTTCACAAATATTTCATCTATTAAATCTATTAATCCTTCTTTTTTAAT